>JALRFT010000189.1 GCA_023261915.1 Acidimicrobiales bacterium
GGGATGGCGTCCTTGACCGTGGCGATGAAGACGTCGCCGATGGAGGCGTACCGACGCTTGGTGCCACCGAGCACCCGGATGCACAGGACCTGCTTGGCCCCACTGTTGTCGGCCACCTTGAGGCGGCTTTCCTGCTGGATCATCGGGCACGCTCCAAGACATCCACCAGCCGCCACCGCTTGTTCTTGGACAGCGGACGGGTCTCGACGACACGCACACGGTCACCCACGTTGAGGTCATTGGCCTCGTCATGGACGAACAACTTGGTGGTGCGCTGCACGGTCTTGTTGTATCGGGGGTGCCGCTTGCGGTCCACGACTGCGACAACAGCGGTCTTATCCATGCCCGCCGACACGACGAGGCCCTCTCGGACCTTGCGCTCGTTGGATCGTTCGGTCTCTTCAGCCATCAGTTGCCCTCCTCGGCAGCGACGAGTGCCTCTGCGGCGGCGATCTCGCGGGACCGGATCTCGGTGAACAGGCGCGCCACCTGGCGCTTTGTCTCGGAGATGCGCGACGGGTTGTCGAGCTGCCCGGTCACGTTCTGGAACCGAAGGTTGAACAGCTCCTGCTTGGCGTCGGCGAGCTGGGTGTAGAGCTCAGCGTCGGCAAGGTCGCGGTAGTCGTTGCGCTTGGCCATCAGAACCCCTCCTCCCGGGCCACGATGCGGGCCTTGATCGGAAGCTTCTGGATCGCCCGATCGAGCGCCGCCTTGGCGAGCACCGGATCGGGATACGCCATCTCGAAGAGAATGCGACCGGGCTTGACGACCGCCACCCACCGCTCAGGGTTGCCCTTGCCCGAACCCATGCGGGTTTCGGCCGGCTTCTGGGTCACGGGCTTGTCCGGGAAGATGTTGATCCACACCTTGCCACCACGCTTGACGTGACGGGTCATGGCCACACGGGCGGCTTCAATCTGGCGGGCTGTGATCCAGCCCGGCTCGAGGGCCTGAATACCCCAGTCGCCGAAGGTCACCTCGGTCCCGCCCTTAGCGCGACCGGTCATCCGACCACGGTGCTGCTTGCGGTGCTTCACCTTGCGAGGCATCAACATGTCAGTCATCCCCCGAACGGAAGTGGGGTGTTTCGTTGGATTCGCGGGTCGAACGCTCGATCTCTTCTTCCTCGGCGAGGAGTCGCTCAAGTTCGGGATCGGCTTCCTTGACCAGCGGGGTAGCTGCTTCGGCGGCGATCTCGTCGTCGGAGACCGGGGCAACGACGCCACCCTCCTCGGCAGCAGGACGACGACCTGAGGAGGACACGACCTGGCGAGGCGGACGGGCCGACTGACCGGAGGTCTCCCCCACGGCCATGGCGGCCTCGGCGGTGATCTTCTCGGCCAAGACACTCTTGTAGGGGAGAATCTCGCCCTTGTAGATCCAGACCTTCACCCCGATGCGACCGGCAGTGGTGCGAGCCTCGCGGAAACCGAAGTCAATGTCGGCCCGCAGTGTGTGCAGCGGCACCCGGCCCTCGCGGTACCACTCGGTGCGAGCCATTTCCGAACCGCCGAGACGACCCGAACACTGCACCCGGATTCCGAGCGCTCCAGCCGCCGGCTCTTCTTCTCCTCATTCTTCTCCGTCTTGCGCTCCGTCTTGGCCTCGCCCGCCCCTGGCTTCTTGCCCGTCTTCTTCTTGCGCTTGTCCCTGCGCGCCAGGGGGTGCGCCGAGC
>JALRFT010000202.1 GCA_023261915.1 Acidimicrobiales bacterium
CACGTACCCACATGCCTTGGCCACCTTGACCGCTGCCGCACCCATGGCCTGGCGGATCTCATCGGGGAAGTTCGGAGCGGGGCTCTCCTCGACGAGTTTCTGGTGCCGACGCTGCGCCGAGCAGTCACGCTCTCCCACCCAGACGCAGTTGCCGTGGCTATCGGCGATGATCTGCATCTCGACGTGGCGAGGCCAGGTCAGGTAGCGCTCGACGTAGCACTCGTCGCGGCCAAAGCCCTTGAGCGCCTCGGACTGGGCGCTGGCGAGTGCCTCATGCGCCTCGTCGGCACTGTGCACGACCCGCATGCCACGCCCGCCACCGCCATAGGCGGCCTTGATGGCGACTGGCCATCCGTTGCTCTCACCGAAGGCAACTACCTCGTCGCCGTTGTTGAGGAACTCAGTCGTGCCGGGCACGCCCGCCACGCCGGCGGCCTCGGCGGCAATGCGGCTCGACACCTTGTCACCCATGACCTCGATGGCCTCGGGCGGCGGGCCGATGAAGGCGACACCTCGCTCAGCAATGGCGCGGGCAAAGTCGGTGTTCTCACTGAAGAAGCCGTAACCGGGGTGCACGGCGTCGGCTCCCGACTGCTCGATGATCTCGAGGATTCGCTCGGTGTTCAGGTACGACTCGGCGGCGGTCTGACCGCCGAGAGCGTAAGCCTCGTCGGCAAGGCGCACGTGAAGTGCGTCACGGTCGAGCTCGGAGTAGACGGCGACGGACGGGATGCCGAGTTCGGCGCAGGCCCGGATGACCCGGACAGCGATCTCCCCCCGGTTGGCAATGAGGACCTTGGTCAGCACAGGCCTATGTTTAGGAGAGGAACGGACCCCTGCGCCATTCCATACCGACCCCGTTGCCCCGGAGGTGCCCAGTGAGTTCCCACGCACCCAACGATCCCGCCACCAGCGGTTCCTCACCCACCCCGGGGGACTCGGCCGCTGTGGCCGCTGAACTGGCGGCGCGCACCCAAAAACTGATGCCCGGAACCCGTTGGGTGCTCGACTGGGTGGGCGAGACCGGTTCGACCAATGCCGACCTGCTCGCCGCCGCCGCTGCGGGCGCGCCATCGGGCGCAGTGCTGGCCGCTGAGTTTCAGGACGCTGGGCGGGGTCGATTGGAGCGGCGCTGGGTGGCTCCGCCGGGCTCGGCACTCTTGGTCTCGATCCTCGTCCGTCCGCATCTCGATGGTGCTCGGGCCCACCTTGTGGCGGTGGCTGTCGGGATTGCTGCGGCGCGAGCGGTCGACGAGGTGGCCGGTGTGCACGCCGATCTGAAGTGGCCCAACGACCTCGTCGTCGGGACTGGTGCGGCCACACGCAAACTCGGGGGCGTGCTGGCCGAGTCGCTGATCGTTGATGGCGTTCCTGCCGCCATCGTGGTGGGGATCGGATTGAACGTCCACCTTGCCGGGCGCCTCCCGGCCGAGCTCGTGGGCATCGCCACCTCGCTCGACGATCACACTGGCGGGCGTTCACTTGACCGGACGGCTCTTCTGGCGTCGCTTCTCCGTCATCTCGATGCGTTGGTCGATCTCGTCGACAGTGCAGGAGGTACGAGTCGACTTCTTGACGAGTACCGCCGGCGCTGCGTCACGATCGGCACGCGTGTTCGTGTCGACCTTGGGGCTGAGGTCGTCATTGAAGGCGACGCCACAGCTGTTGACGACGATGGACGGCTCGTGGTTGTCACCGACGACGGATCGACCCATGTGGTGGCCGTGGGAGACGTCGTTCATCTCCGCCCTGCGATCTAGCGATCAATCCGGTTTAGGGATCGAGGTCGGCGGCGAGATCGCTGAATGCCAACAGGGCCCGGGTCGTGTGCTGACCATGGGCAGAGCTGAGTCGGCGACCGTCGATGGCGGTGACGGGTTGCAGTCCGCGTATCGACGAGGTGATGAACATCTCCTCGACGTCGTCGAGCGCGTCGAAGGGTATGTCACGTTCCACCACACCACATCCGGAGGCGAGCACCAGCGCCCGTGTCACGCCTGGCAGACAGCCGGCGGTGAGCGGTGGCGTCGAGAGGGTGTCATCGATGACCACGAACACGTTCGTGGCACTGCCCTCGCACAGATTCCCTTGAGTGTTCGCCATGATTGCCTCGGAGGCCCCCGCCCTATGGGCCGCGGCGAGCGCCCGCCCATGATCGATGTATGAGGTGGTCTTGATCCCCGTCGTAGCGGAGCGCTCATTGAGGACCCACGGCACACGGACCACCGTTGCCGTGGGGGCGATGGTTCCCAGAGCCGTGAGGGACGCCACCAGGGTTGGCTCCGTTCCTGACGCTGTTGGCGGGCTGCCGCGGGACAGGGTGATGCGGAGGCGGGCATCACCTCCACCTGCTGCAGTCCAGACGTTTGTGAGTTCGTCGACGATGGCCCGGAGTTGTTCGGGGCTGCGGGGAATCTCGATCTCAAGCCGGTCGGCGGCGGTACTGAATCGATCGAGGTGACGGGTCCACGCCAAGGGGATCCCCTCGCGTACCAACAGGGTTTCAAACAGGCCGTCACCGAGGGTGAATCCGCGGTCGAATACCGACACGGTTGCGGCGCGGGCGCCGACAACCTGGCCATCGACCCAGGCGAGGCCTTCGTCGATGATGGGGTCGATTTCCGTCATGGAGCGCTTCTCGCAATGGGCGCCGATGCCACAGTGAGTAGTCGGCGGGCCTTGAGCTCGGTTTCGGCCCACTCGCCTTCGGGTGTCGAGTCCCAGGTGACCGCACCTCCCGTGCCGAAGTGCAGCATGTCGTCTTCCATCCAGAACGTGCGGATGGCCACGTTGAACTCGCCGATGCCCTGTTCTGCATCCACCCAACCGATGGCGCCGCAGTAGATCTCCCTGGTCACCGGCTCGAGGCGTCGGATGTGGTCGATGGCGGCGAGTTTGGGGGCACCGGTGACTGAGCCCGGTGGGAAGGTGGCATCGAAGATGTCGGCCCATCCGGCGCCGGGGAGCAACTGTCCGGCGACAGTGCTGACGAGGTGGGCGAGTCCGGGGTGAGACTCGGTGGCCAGCAGCGACGGGACATCCACTGAGCCGAATTCACAGACCCGTCCGAGGTCGTTGCGGACCAGATCCACGATCATCACGTTCTCGGCAACGTCCTTGGAGGTGAATCCGTCCGGGTCTGCTGCGGTCCCTTTGATCGGCGACGACCAGACGGCTCGTCCCTGACGGGCGACGAAACGCTCCGGCGAGGCGGAGGCGACCGCTACTCCATGCTCGGGGAGTCGGACCACGGCGGCATAGGGGGCTGGATTGCCCTCGGCCAGTGCTGCTCCGAGGGCCGCCACGTCAATGGACCACGCGCCGTCGATCGACGGTGGCGGGAGGGGGGCGCTGAGCCTGCGAGTCAGGTTTACCTGATAAACGTCGCCAGCGGCGATGGCGTCACGGATATCGCCCACGGCCTTTTCGTAGGTGGCGCGGTCGAGGCTGGATCGCCACGTTTCGCGCCCCGGTCCCCGCCAGGGGGCGCCCGGCCACGGCCGAGCCGGTTGGGACCGGCTGAACCGAGCGCAGACTGGTGGCCCATCGAAGGGGACGACCACAGCCCAGTGTCCGGCCGTCTCGAGCGCTCCGAGGTCGGCCGTCACCTCCTCGAGACCGGTGAGCAGGCGGCCACCCACGACGGCGAGGGGGATCGACGAACGCTCGTCGGGTGCAGATGCGGCCACCCGTCCAGCGTACGATTCTCTCTCGTGACCTTCGAACTCAACGACGACGCCGAGGCCCTGCGCCGGGTGGTCCGGGATTTTGCCGACAGTGAAGTGGCCCCCCATGCCGCCGAATGGGACCGCGACCACACCTTTCCCGTGGACACCGTGCGGGCCATGGGTGACCTCGGGTTGTTCGGGATCCCGTTCCCCGAGCAGTACGGCGGTGGAGGGGGAACCCTGACGCTGCTCTGTGTTGCCATTGAGGAACTCGCCCGAGTCGACCAGTCCGTGGCCATCACGTTGGAGGCGGGCGTCGGTCTCGGCGCCAACCCCATCTACCGATTCGGTACTGACGAGCAACGGGACCGATGGCTCCCCGACCTCGTCGCCGGTCGGGCTCTCGCCGGTTTTGGTCTCACCGAACCCGACGCTGGCAGTGACGCCGGGGCGACGCGGACGAAGGCCCACCAGACAGCCGATGGGTCGTGGGTGATCAATGGTGAGAAGGCGTTCATCACCAACTCGGGAACAGAGATCACCTCACTGGTCACGGTCACGGCCGTGACCGGGACTGAGGTCTCGGGTCGTCCCGCTATCAGCACCGTCGTCGTACCCACCGGCACGGCAGGATTCGAGGTGGGTCCCCCTTATCGCAAGATGGGGTGGCACGCTTCCGACACCCACCCCCTGGTGTTCTCCGACTGTGCGGTCCCTGCCGACCATCTCCTCGGGGAGGAAGGTCGTGGCTTCGCCAACTTCCTGTCGATTCTCGACGAGGGTCGGGTGGCCATCGCCGCCATGGCCGTCGGTGTCATTCAGGGTTGTCTCGAAGAGTGTCAGCGCTACGCCAATGAGCGCGTGGCCTTTGGACGGGCCATCGGGGCCAACCAAGCCGTGGCTTTCGCCATTGCTGATCTCGCCGTCGCCGCCCATGCGGCGCGACTGGTCACCTATCAGGCTGCGGCCCTCGCTGACGCCGGGAAGCCCTACAAAGCCGAGGCGGCCATCGCCAAGCTGTACACAACCGAGGCCGCAGTGTCGGCCACCCGCACCGCAACCCAGGTCTTCGGCGGGTCGGGATACATGGATGAGACGCCGGTAGCCCGGCATTATCGGGACGCCAAGGTCCTCGAGATCGGCGAGGGGACATCTGAGGTGCAGCGTCTCGTGATCTCCCGCTCCCTAGGTCTCCCCGTCGTCTAATCCGGCTCCGGGGGCGATCTCTGCCCTGACGGGCGCGCTGGTAGCGTCTCGGCGATGTCTACCCGGCCTGCTCGAACCTGGGGTCAGCGTCTCGTGCTGGCGCTCAGCGCCTTCATTGCGCTGGGATTGGTCACCTCAGCGGTGGCTCTCGTGGGATATGAGAACCAGGTCAGCCAGATCAATCGCATTGCGGGCCAGGGGGTGCTGACCCAGGCAACGGAGGCGACCGGTCCGTTGAATTTCCTCGTCGTAGGTGTCGACAATGCCGAGGGACTCGACCCCAACGACCCGGTCCTGCGTGGACGTTTCGAGGCTTCCTTGTTGTCCGACACCATCATGGTGGTCAGGGTCGACCCCGCCCTCAACAAGGCGTGGCTGCTCTCCATCCCTCGGGATCTGTGGGTGACGATTGCGGGCACGGGCACGAAGGGCAAGATCAACTCGGCACTTGCTCTCGGTGGCCCCCAGACGCTCATCGACACCATCCAGACCGAGTTGAACGTCCCCATCAACCACTACGTGCAAGTGAACTTTGCTGGTTTCCGAAATCTCGTCTCGGTCATCGGTGGTGTGCCGGTGTGGTTCGACCGGGAGGTTCGTGACGAAAACACCGGGCTCACCATCGAGGTGCCGGGGTGTGTGAACCTCGAGGGTGAACAGGCGCTGGCCTTCGTCCGCTCCCGCTACTTCGAAGTCTTCGACGGGGGAGAGTGGATCTCTGACCCCACCGGCGACTCCGGTCGGATTGCCAGGCAGCAGACGTTCATTCGAGCCGCCCTGAATCGGGCCGTAGCTCAGGGGGCCCGGAATCCTTTTGAGATGCAGCGCCTCATCGAGGCGACTGACGGTGAGGTCGTGCTCGACGACACCCTCAGCCTCGACGCGCTCATCGACCTCGGGGAGCGGTTCCGTGACTTCAACGTCGAGTCCTTTGAGGTGGTGACTCTGCCCGTCGACAACGGCTACGCCGGCGCAGCGGCGGTGGGGTACCTCCGCACAGCCGAGGCGCAGCCGCTGCTTGCCGTGTTCCGGGGCCAGACCCTGCTCGGTACGCCCAACGCCCTGGCACGAGTGGAGGTACTCAACGGAAGTGGGCAGGCCGGTCAGGCGGCGTTCGTGGCCGAGACACTCGTCTCTGAGGGCTTCACGGTCGTTGGAACCGACGATGCTCCCGGCTACACGGGGCCCACGGTCATTCGCTACGCCCCGGGTGCGTTGCTCGAGGCCGTGACTGTGGCCCGCTACATCGGTCGCGATGCGCTAATCCAGGAGGCGCCCGAGGGTGAGATCACCGGAGAGACCCGAGTGGTCCTTTTGACCGGGTCCGATTTCAAGGGGTTGCTCGTGCCGTCGCTCGAGTTCGCAGACTTCTCCCGCTACGTCGAGCAGGCCAAGGCTGAATACGCCGCCGCCCTCGCCGCCGGTGACGAGAGCGCCGGCGAAGGTTTGACCGTGGAGGATGTGACGGCTGGTTCGGTGACATTGCCGGCGGTCACGACCACCACCATCACGCGGGATCTGTTCGTGCCGCGCCCTCCCGAAGGGGTGGAGTGCGGCTGATCTAGGCTCGGCCAGTGGTGCCTGAGACGTCCGATCTACCCCCAGCAGTGGCCCCCGTCGAAGTTGCGGTGATCGGTGCCGGGTATGTGGGGTTGACGTCGGCCGTATGTTTCGCCCACCTCGGTCTGCGGGTCGTTTGTGCGGACGTGGATGAGAAGAAGGTGCGGGCACTGGCTGCCGGTCGCCCGACGCACCACGAACCCGAAATTGAGGACCTTCTCCGGGCCGGAATCGATCGGGGCAACCTCCGGTTCGTGGTCGGCGCCGAAGCTGCGGTCGGGGACGCTGACGTGGTCTTTTTGTGTCTCCCCACTCCTATGGCCGACGACGGGCGACCCGACCTGTCGTATCTGACCGACGTCGCCACGGCCATCGGACCATGTTTGCGACCCGAAACGGTGGTGGTGGATAAATCAACGGTGCCAGTCGGCACCGCCACGCTGGTCGCCGACTGCCTTGACCGCAGCGACGTCACGGTCGTGGCCAACCCCGAGTTCCTTCGTGAGGGCCAGGCAGTGCATGACTTCCTCAATCCCGACCGGGTGGTCATCGGTGGTGATGATCACGGCGCCGTCGATCGGGTTGCCGCCCTCTACGCTCCGCTCGGATGTCCGGTGGTGCGAACCGACGCCGTGTCGGCCGAGATCACCAAGTACGCCGCCAACGCCTTCCTCGTCACCAAGCTCTCCTTTGCCAATTCGGTCGCCGCCGTGTGTGAGGCACTCGGCGGTGACGCCCATGACGTCCTGTTGGGCGTTGGTTACGACCATCGGGTGGGTCACGCTCACCTCCGTCCCGGTCCAGGATGGGGCGGCTCGTGCTTCCCCAAAGACGTCCACGCTCTCCTGCATCTCGCCCACGACGCGGGCGAGCCCTTCCATCTGCTCCAGGCCGTTCTCGACGCCAACGAGTCGCAGTTCGACCGGGTGGCGGCGCGCATCGTGGCCTTGGCGTCGCGTGGCGGACAGGACCCGGTCGTCGCCGCTTGGGGTCTGACGTTCAAAGCTGACACCGACGACCTCCGGGAGTCTCCGGCAATCGCCGTCCTGCGTCGTGTCAGTGCGGCGGGTGTCCGGGTACAGGTCTACGACCCGGTCACCGATGCGGAGCGACTCGCCACCTTCGATCCAGACCTTGGGGTGAGCGTCGCCTCCGATGCCTACGCCGCCTGCGCCGGGGCTGATCTGCTCGTGGTTCTCACCGAATGGGGGGAGTTCGCCCGTCTCGATCTCGAACGGGTCGCTGGGATGCTGCGCACCCCGCAGGTCTTTGACACCCGAGGGGTGCTGGACCGGAGCGAACTGGAGCGGCACCGTCTGCTGCCGCCACCCCTTGAGCGCTCCTGAACCTGTGGTGGCCCGACCCCTCACCGGGGGCGCTGCGGGTGGCCGGTAGGCTCGGGGCAGTGGATGCCACCCCTTCGTTCTGGTCGGGTCGGACCGTGTTGGTCACCGGCGGTACTGGTTTCCTCGGCCACGCCGTGTTGGAGGGCCTCACCCGCCGGGGGGCGACTGAGGCGGAGGGGACGAGGGTGGTCGCACCCTCAAGCAGTGAGTGCGACCTCCGTTCCGCCGAGGCGGTGAACCGACTCTTCGTCGACGTTGCACCCGATGTCGTCATCCATCTCGCGGCGCGGGTAGGGGGGATCGGGGCGAACATGGAGCGACCCGCCGATCTCTACCTCGACAATCTGTTGATGGGGACCTACGTCATCGATGCGGCGCGTCGCCACGAGGTGTCCAAGACCGTTGTGGTCGGCACCATCTGTTCCTACCCGAAGTTCACTCCTGTGCCGTTCGCCGAAACGTCACTGTGGGAGGGCTACCCGGAGGAGACCAACGCCCCTTACGGCGTGGCAAAACTTGCCCAGTTGACCCAACTGCAGGCCAATCGGGATCAGTACGGGCAGAACGGCATCTACCTGATGCCGACGAATCTCTACGGCCCACGCGACAAGTTCCATCCGGCCGTCAGTCATGTCATCCCGGCCCTCATCAAAAAGGCCGTCGACGCCAAGGAAGCCGGGAGCGACCACATTGATGTGTGGGGTACCGGCTCGGCGAGTCGGGAATTCCTCTACGTCGATGACGCAGCCGAAGGCATCCTCCTGGCGGCGGAGCGCTACGACGGACCTGCTCCCGTCAATCTGGGGGCTGACCAGGAACTTGCCATCCGTGAGCTGGTCGACATCATCGTTGATCTCGTGGGATTCACCGGTGAGGTTCGGTGGGATACGTCCAAGCCCGATGGCCAGCCCCGCCGTGGCGTTGATGGCTCACGGGCGCGAGCCGAGTTCGGATTCGTCCCGGCCACGGACTTCCCGACCGGTCTCAAACAGACGCTGGAGTGGTACCTGACGCACCGGGCCGAGGCCGAAGCCCGGTCGGTGTGATGGGGTGAGTCCATCCCCCTCTGGGCAGCCGCGTGCGGGGATGCGCGTCGCCGTCACGGTCGAACAGTGTTGGCACCGGGTGCCGGGTGGGACAGCCAGCGCCACCATCTCGACCCTCGAGGCGTTGGTGGCACATACCGACCTGCGCATTGAGGGTGTGTCGGCCTACCACCGCCACCCCGCCCCGCCGCCCTTCGTTCCGCCGGTGCCGGTGTCATCGCTTCCGCTGCCTCGGACCGTGCTCTATGAGGCATGGCACTGGCTCCGTCTGCCACCCCTGCGATGGGCAGTGGGGGAGGTCGACGTGGCATGGGCGTCCGGCATGGTCATCCCACCCGCTGGGGTTCCGCTCGTGGTCACCGTTCACGACTTGGACTGGGTGGCCAACCCTCAGGCCTTCACCCGGCGGGGATTGCGACTCTTCCGACGTTCTCTGGCGCTCACCATCCGCGATGCTGCCGTCGTCGTCTGTCCGTCGCGGGCCACGGCTGATGACTGTGTGCGTCACGGCATTTCGGCCCGGCGGATTGAGGTGGTGCCGTGGTCGGTCGAGGTTCCTGTGGCCTCTGACGATGAGGTGGAGTCCGTCCGCCAGCGTCATCGACTCCGGGCTCCGTATGTGCTGTGGGTGGGCACCGTGGAGCCGCGCAAGAACCTGTCTGCCGTGGTGCGGGCGTGGCGGCGTCTGCATGATGCTGGCTCCGCCGCTGAGCTCGTTCTCGTGGGTCCCCAGGGTTGGTCGGAGGATCTCGATCGTCTCCTCGGTGCGGATCGGGCCGGCATTCACGTGCTGGGCTTCGTGGGCGCTCGGGAGCTCGCAGCGCTCTATCGGGGGGCCGAGGTCCTCTGCTACCCGAGTCGGGCCGAAGGATTTGGGTTACCAGTCCTTGAGGCCATGGCCCAGGGGACCCCGGTGGTGACGAGCACAGGAACGGCGACGGCAGAGGTGGTGGGTGAAGACGCCGAGGCGGGCCTGCTCGTCGACCCCGGCGATGTAACCGCCATCGCCCGGGCGCTCGACGCCATCACCAGCGATACGAATATGCGCAACACCATGTCGCAGGCGGCGTCGGCCCGGGCCAGTGTGTTTTCACCGGCGGCCACCGCAGCGGGCATGTCGGCCGCGTTCGTCACCGCCGCGGAGCGTCCCACACGATGAGTGAGCACCCCGATCTCCGAGTCGGTGTGAACCTTCTGTGGCTCGTGCCCGGCGTGGTGGGTGGCACTGAGGACTACACGGTGGGTCTTCTCAACGCCCTCATCGACACCCCTGGTCACCATGACCTCGTAGCGGGTGACCCTCCGGTGGAGGTCGTCCTCTTTGTGAACCGCCGGTTTGCCGACGTCTACCCGGAGCTCTGTGAGGCCTTTGCGACCGTGGTCGCCCCCTTCGATGGAACCTCGCGGGGATGGCGTGTGCTGGGGGAGAGTTCATGGCTGGCCACGCAGGTTCGCCGTCACCGAGTTCTACGACGTCGAACGCGCGAAACGCGAGCCGCTCATGCTCGCCCGCCGCAAGCGCTGTCGCCACGTCGCCCACCCGCGGCCGCGGCGAGCCGTCGCGGGCGTGGAGCTCTCCGGCGATCACCATGCGAGCCTTGGCCCGCTCGGCGGCGGCGGTGAGCGCCGTCACCGCCGGCGAGTCGGCGATCCGCCGGCCATTGCGGGTGAAGAGCGTTGCCCGCCCGTCGGCCAGGTCCGCAAACCAGAGTTCGCCGTCGATCTTGGGGCTGGCGAAGCAGCGGCCCCGCGGAATGCTGCCGATCTCGCCGGGGCCGATCGCCCGGTAGCGGCTGGCGACCCCCTTCTTGTACCGCGTGGCCAGGTCATCGAGCCGCGTGTCGCTCATGCGTCCCCCGCCCTCTTGAGTTCGAGGTTCGAGAGCCGCAGCAGCAGCTGATACTTCACCCCGTCCACCCGC
>JALRFT010000295.1 GCA_023261915.1 Acidimicrobiales bacterium
GGGTGCTACCGGCGATCGGGTCGATGTCTACGCCGTCGGGGGAGAGCAGGGAGCCCTGATCGCCACTGGGGTATTGGTGCTCAACGCTGTTGATGATCCCCAGGCCCTGCAACCGACCCAACCAGTCGTGGTCACCCTTGGGGTTCCCCGTGCCGAGGTCGCTCGGGTGGTTGGCGCCATTGCCGGTGACGGTATCTGGCTGGTGTCGTCGTGACCGGTGCCCCCATCCTCGCTGTCGTGTCACCCAAGGGTGGCAACGGCAAGACCACGGTGTGTGCGAATCTCGCCGCCTCGATGGCCCGTTACAGCGACCCCGTGGTCATCGATCTCGACGTCCACTTCGGTGATGTCGAGTACGCCTTCCGCCTCGACCCGCTCTACCGGCTCGATGATGCCGTGCGTCTCATGGCTGAAGGCGGAGATGAGGACATCAGCCATGTCCTCACCCGCCACCCCACGGGCGTTTCGGCGCTGTGCGCCCCGTCGGACCCGGTCGCTGCGGACCGCCTCGACGCTGACGAAGTCAACAGAGTTGTTGACTACTTCATCGGCCTCGGTCGTCCAGTGCTGTTGGACACGGCTGGTGGCATCAGCGAGTTCACCCTCGCCGCCATGGATCGTGCCACTGACTACGTGATCGTGTGTGGCACCGACGTCCCATCGGTCCAGGCTGCTCGCAAGCTCATCGACACGATGTCGCGACTCGGCATGGATCTCACCCGGATCCATCTCGTCATCAACCGATCGACGTCCCGTTCGGGCCTGACGCCCGAATATGTCGAGCAGGCGGTGGGGCTGCGCGCCTCGCTGGCTGTTCCCGAGCACATGAGTCTCACGGCGGGAATGAACCAGGGTTGCCCGGTGACCGAGTCCGATCCTCGATCGGCCATCGGGCAGACGTTCGACCGTTTCGTGCGCACGCTCATTGAGGTTCCCGAAAGCGACACACTCGCCGAGCGACTGAGGAAGTTGCTGCCATGAGCCTCGCCGATCGCATCCCCATGTTCGATGAGGTGCCGGGCGCAGATGGACCGCTCGATGAGCAGTTCGATCTCCCTGTCGCTGACGATCACTTTCCTGTCGCCGGGCGTGTCGTCCCCGCCGAGGTACTCGGACCAGTGCTCGATGCCGTCCGACGCCGATTGGCCGAGACCCCCGGCGCGTCGTCCATGAGCGAGGGAGATCTGCGATCGGCTGTAGATCTTGAACTGGCAGGCGTCCTGACCCTGCCGGAGCTCAACATCGACCGGTCGCAGTTCGCCGCCATCCGGGCCGAGGTGCTCAATGAGATCCTCGGATTCGGTCTACTCCAGGATCTTCTCGATGATCCGGCCGTGTCAGAAATCATGGTGAACGGTGCCGGAAACGTCTTCGTGGAGTCCGGCGGTCGCCTCGTTCGCTGGGGTCGGTCGTTCGAATCCGACGGTGAGCTCATCGGGGTGATCACCCGCATGGTGCGCAGCACCGGCCGACGTGTCGACCAGAGCAGCCCGATGGTCGATGGTCGACTGCCCGATGGTTCACGACTCAACGTTGTGTTGCCGCCCCTCTCCGTTGATGGTCCGGCTGTCACCATCCGGAAATTCACTGCATCGCGTCTGACGATGGAGGACCTGGTCCGCACCGGATCACTCAGCGATGACGCCGCGGAGTTCCTGCAACTCGCCGTTGAGCGTCGGCTGAACATTCTCGTATCGGGTGGTACCGGTACTGGCAAGACGACGATGCTGAATTTCTTGTCCTCGTACATCGACCGCTCACAGCGGGTTGTGACAGTGGAGGACGCCGTCGAGTTGACCCTCGACATGCCGAACCTGATCCGCCTCGAGACCCGGCCGCCTACCATCGAGGGTTTTGGCGAGGTCACCATTCGTGATCTCGTGCGTAACGCCCTGCGGATGCGACCCGATCGCATCGTCGTCGGTGAGGTGCGCGGGGCTGAGGCCCTCGACATGTTGCAGGCCATGAACACGGGTCATGAGGGCTCACTCTCGACACTCCACGCCAACTCCCCTCGGGACGCGCTACGCCGCATCGAGACCATGGTGCTCTTCGGTGGTATCGACCTGCCCCTTCGTGCCATCCGGGAGCAGTTGGCCTCGGCCATTGATCTCATCGTGCATGTGGCCCGTGACGCCAAGGGCTTCCGCTTCGTCTCGTCGATCACCGAGGTGGTCGGAATGGAGAGCGACGTCGTGTCCATCGCCGAACTGTTCAACCGTGGTTCGGGTGGCGTTCAGGGCGGTACCCAGGTCACAGCTCCGCTTGCCTCCACGGGCATTCGATGTGCAGCGATGGTCCCAGCTGCTGGCACCGGGGGGCATCACTCGTGACGGTGGCACTCGGTGGGATCCTGCTCGGCCTCGCAGCGGCGGTGACCGTGCTGACGGTGCGGGCCGGTGCGGCCCGGCGTCGCCTCGAACAGCGCAGTCTCGAACAGATCGGTCTGCGGGACCGTCCGGCGGACACCCCGCCCAAACTTCGCTTCGATCGGGATCAGCTCGCCCTCGGTGGACTGTCCCTCGTGGTCGCCGTCGGTGGCGCCGTGATCCTCGGTCCTCTCGGGGTTGTCCTTGGTGCCTTGCCCGTTGTGGTGGTGACCATGAGGCGGCACCGTGCCGAGGCCAAGCGAGCGGCGAACCTCGCCACCGAACTCGGGCCGGCACTCCAACTCGTGGTGGACAATCTCCGGGTGGGACGCGACTTGGTGTCCGCCCTCGCTGAAGTCTCGGAAACAGCGTCGGAACCGGTCTCCACCATCTTTGCCAACGTCGTTGCCGAGACGAGGGTGGGGACGAGGGTCGATGTGGCGCTGCGGGCGCAGTCGGATCTTGAGAACGACCGTCACCTCCGGGTAGTGGCCTCAGCCGTCGGTCTCCATGCCGAACACGGGGGGAATCTCGTGGAGATCCTCTCGAGTGTGGTGGAGACCATCGAGGAAGAGGACCGGCTCCGACGAACGATTGCTGCCATCACTGCTGATGGTCGTCTCAGCGGTCAGGTGCTGCTGGCCCTCCCCATCTTCTCGCTCATTGCCGTGTCCGTACTGAGCCCGGGTTACGCAATGCCCCTCGTCCAGACTCCTCTGGGCCTGATGATGAGCGTGGCGGCCGTGGTTCTCGGCATCGGGGGCTGGTTCTGGTTGCGCACACTGAGTCGTCCGGCGGTGCTCGGATGACGGCCCTGCTTGGCGTTCTCTTCGTCGGCGCGGGCGCTGCGGGCCTGGTGCAGACTCTCCTACCCCGTTCGGTGACCGGCGGAACAAGTGATGTCAGCGGATCGGAGCGGGTCTCGACGAGGCGCCGACTCTCGGAACGTCGCACAGCCACTCTCGTCGAGGCGGCGGGCCTGGTGCTCGGGGGAGACGACGCGTTTGCCAGACTCGCTCGTCAGCAGGTGATCGCCGCTCTCGTCGGTGGGGTCCTCGGTGGCGTGGTTCTCCTCAGTAACCCCACCGGGATGACGTTGTTCGCCGCCGTCGCTCTGGTTGCCGTTGGTTGGAAAGGCCCAGTGATTCTCGCTCGGGGTCGGGAGGAGCGCCGCCAGGAGCAACTCGATCTGGAACTCGTCGACACGCTGGGGGAGATGGTGATGGGTGTCGAGGTCGGTCTCTCGCTCGATGTGGCGATGGCCCGCTATGCCGACACTCGTTCGTCACCGCTCGCCAGCGAGTTCCGGCACTACCTCGATCTCGTCCATCTCGGCTGGTCGCGGGCCGATGCCATGGATGAGTTCTCCCGGCGCAACCCGACACCGATCGTGCGTTTGTTCGTGGCTGCCGTCGTGCAGAACCAGCGGCTGGGCACCCCTCTGGCGGGCATCCTCCGTCAGCAGGCAGCCACCGCTCGTCGTCAGCGGCGTCAGCTCGTTGAAGAGAAGGCTGCCAAGATCCCGCTCAAGATGATCTTCCCCACCGTGTTTTGCATTCTCCCCGTCCTCATGATCGTGGTGGTGGGCCCTGCCATGGTGCGACTGCTCGAGGCCCTGTCATGACGAGCCGGGCCACACGGCATCGCTGCGGGGGTGTGAATTCCGCCATCGTCAGGGGGCGACCCCGGTTGGCGGTTGAGGTGGCGGTAGCCTCGGGCTTCCATGTGGTGGGTCTTGGTGTCCACGTCGGCTGCGTTGCTCGTTGTTTCTCTGGCGGCCCTTCTGTCCCTGCCGGGGACGCGTCGTCACGTCATCTGGCTCCTCATGGGAGCAGCGGTTGGAGCGGCGGCGTTGTCGGTCACGGTAGGTCCTCACTCATGGACGACCTCACTGGCATGGGGAGCCTTCGCCGGGTTCAGTGCGACGCTGGTCGCCATCGATCTCGCCACCCGGACCCTGCCGAGAGAGATCTCGCTGCTGGGCTTCGTTCTCGTCGCGGGATTTCTCCTCTTTTCACCCGCTCCATCCAGTGGGGGAGTGCTGACGATGCTGGTGGGGGCCGTCATGATGACGGCGATCACGGCACTGTTGGTCTTTATCTCACGCGGTGCCTTGGGTGTGGGCGATCTCTTCCTCTCCCCGATGCTCGGCGCTGCCCTCGGGTGGATCGATCCCTGGCTCGTGGTCGTGGCGTGGCTCGTCACTGCAGTGACGGGCGGGGTCGTGATTGCAGGGCTCATCGTGAGCCGGCGGGTCTCCGCCCGCTCGAAAGTTCCTTACGGACCGTTCATGGTGGCGGGAACCTTTGCCGTTTTGGCTCTCGGTGGCTGGCGGATCTGATGGCCGACCGTCCTTCGATCGAGCAGCTGAAACAAGGCGATGCTTCGGCATGGTCGTGGCTGCTCGACACCTACGGAGGCCAGATCGCGGGTTACGCCCGTCGGATGGGTTGTCCGGACGCGGAGGATGTCGCCGGTGCCACCTTTGAGGCCGTGGCCCGAGGTATCGGAGCCTTCTACGGCTCGCATGGCCAGTTGCGCTCATGGGTGTTCTCGATCGCCCACGCCCGAGTCGTCGATGACCTTCGTCGTCGCAATCGGCGGCCCGAGGTTGGCGCCGACGACCTAGATTCGCTTGACCGGGCTGACGAGGGGAGTCTCGTGCTCGACGACATCGAGGATCCCCAACTCGCTGCCGCACTGGCGAGACTTTCCGACGAGCAGCGAGCACTCCTGCACCTTCGCTACGTGACCGATCTCCCGATAAAGGAGATCGCTCGGGTCAATGGGAAGTCCGAGGTGGCGACGCGAGTCGCCGTTCATCGCGCCTCTCGGCGACTGCGGGAGCTTCTTTCTGTGCAAGAGGAAGTTCGGGAGGAGGTCGCGTGATGATCTCCAAGCGTGAGATGCGTTCCCGCATGGTTGGCGCCGCTGACGAGAAGTTCCAGCCGGCATCGAGCACCCTCGCTGAGCGGCTTGGATCGCTTGCGGCCGCGTCATCCGCCGATAGTCCTCCCGCGGCGGCCCGCTGGGGCCGTCGGATTCTGGCTGTTGGAGCCTCCGTCGGGGTGGCCGGATGGTTGACCATGGGGGTGGCTTCGGCGTCCGCCGGGGTTGTCCTTGCTGCGACCGGAAATTTGCCGGCGCCAATTCAGCAGGTGGTCGCGGATCTGGTCGAGGTTGTCGGTATCGACATTGTTGATCCTGCCGAGGTCGAACTTGAGGAACTCCGTCAGCTTGATGAGCGGCTAGCAGAGGATGAGTCTGGCGAGTCCGGTGATTCCGACGGGTCAGACGATGCTGATGGTCAGGGTTCGACGGGCTCAAGCGAGGATGAGGACGCAGAGGATCGGCCAGGAAACAACGCTGGCGGTAATCCGGACAACAATGCCGGTGGCAACGGAAATGGCAATCCGGACAACAACGCTGGCGGCAATCCGGACAACAACGCTGGCGGCAATCCTGACAACAACGCTGGCGGGAATGGGAACAGCAACGCTGGCGGCAATCCTGACAACAACGCTGGCGGGAATGGGAACAGCAACGCTGGCGGCAATCCTGACACCAACGCCGGC
>JALRFT010000310.1 GCA_023261915.1 Acidimicrobiales bacterium
TCGAGAACGTGATCGAGGTAGACCTTCCACCGACCGCGGCCCGGCACTACAGGGAACTGCAGAAGGAGATGTTCACCGTGCTGGCCGGCGGCCACGAGGTCGAGGCGTTCAACGCCGCGGCCAAGACGATGAAGTGCCTGCAGGCCGCGAACGGCGCGGTCTACACCGATGACCAGGGAACATGGAAGGAGCTGCACGATGCCAAGCTACAGGCCCTTGCTTCCGTCGTTGAGGAAGCTGCTGGGGCGCCCGTCCTGGTGGCCTATCACTTCAAGTCTGACCTCGCCCGCCTACAGCGAGCGTTCCCTGCAGCTCGGACGCTGGATTCTGACCCTCGAACGATCCGCCAATGGAACGCCGGCCAGATACCTGTGCTGCTCGCTCACCCTGCGTCGGCTGGCCACGGCCTCAATCTCCAGGACGGTGGCAACGTCATCGTGTTCTTCAGCCTCAACTGGAACCTCGAAGAGCACGAGCAGATCATCGAGCGCATAGGCCCGACGCGCCAGGCTCAGGCCGGGCACAACCGCCCGGTGCACTCGACTACGAAGCGGCTCTCGCCGCGGCGGACACTGACCTCCCGGTTGAGCCTTCTCCCGACGACCTCTACATCCTCTACACCGGCGGCACCACCGGAATGCCCAAGGGCGTCCTGTGGCGTCAGGCCGACATCTTTTGTGCATCCCTCGGTGGTCGCAACGGCACCGAGGAATGGTCCAGCCTCGAAGAGATTGCTGCGGCGGCGGTCAATGGCGGCATGCGGGTCTTGCCCGCCGCACCGTTCATGCACGGCGCCGCCCACTGGTTGGCGTTCAACGCGCTCACCGGTGGCAACACCGTTGTCATTCCGTCCAACCCCACGACGCTCGACAGTGCCGACGTCTGGTCCACGGTGGCGACCGAAGGCGTGGCCGTGATGCTGATCGTGGGCGACGCCTTCGCCCGCCCACTGCTCGACGAACTCGATCGGGGTAACTACGACGTCTCCTCAATGTTCATGTTGGTCAGTGGCGGTGCCGCCCTTGGGGCACCCCTCAAGGCCCGATTCCTTGAGGCCATCCCCCAGATGGCCATCATGGACGGGCTCGGGTCCTCGGAGACCGGAACCCAGGCCCGTCAGGTCGTGGGGGCGGGCCAGACCACGACGACGGGCACGTTCACCCCTGAGCCCGGCATGTGCGTCGTCGACGAGGACATGACCCGGGTGCTCACCGGGACCGACACCGAACTTGGCTGGCTGGCTCAGCATGGACGTGTTCCTCTCGGCTATCTCGGGGATGCTGACAAGACGGCCCGGACGTTCCCCGTAATCGAGGGACGACGCATGGCCGTTCCCGGCGACCGAGCGCGCATTGACGCTGACGGCCTGTTGGAACTCCATGGTCGGGACTCGGTGACCATCAACTCCGGAGGCGAGAAGATCTTCGCCGAGGAGGTTGAACAGGCACTCGCTCATCACCCGGCCGTCTACGACGTCGTGGTGGCCGGCCGACCCAGTGAGCGTTGGGGTTCAGAGGTGGTAGCTGTCGTGCAACTCGGCGACGGTGCGGAGGCCTCGATTGCCAGCCTGCTCGACGAGTGCGGGCGTCACGTCGCCCGCTACAAATTGCCCAAGGACATCATCTTCGTCGACAAGGTGATGCGCTCCCCTGCTGGCAAAGCCGACTACCGATGGGCCCGTCAGATCGCCGAGGAGCATTCCAACCGAGCTGGGTAAGACCTCACCACGAGGGGTTGGCACACTGCGAACGGGCCCACGTGTCCACCCGGTCGAGCGCGGTCCGCTGCGCGTCGGTCTGGACGGGGGCCGCAGTCGAATCACCGGCGGCGAACGCCAGCGCCTCGGCGTAGATGTCAGACAGGGCACGGCGCACCGTCTCAAGTTCGGCGTCGATGTCCGATGGCGCTTCCCCGATCAACGAATCGATGGCCCGATCGAATCCGCCCTCGAGTCCGGCGGCGAAGGCGGAGAGGGCGGTGGCGTCACCAAGGAGCCGCTCAGGAGCTTTGGTCACCCAGACGCCTGCGATCTCCGCCATGGAGTCACACACCGGGCCAGCCGATGGAGGCGCCGTCACCTCGGCTCGTCCCGCACACGCCGTGGTGACCAACGCCAGCGCAACCACAACTGCCGGCCACCGTCGCCCCGAAGATGGGAACCGAGGGACCACTAGAGCGGAAGGTTGCCGGTGGCAGCCTTGGTGGTTCCGTGGTCGCTGTAGGCCGCAATGGTCCGCTGGGCGATGCGCATCATGTGGATCTCATCGGCACCGTCGGCGAAACGGGCCCAGCGGGCCTGCTTCATCATGTCGGCCAGCGGGGTGTCAGTGGAGTAGCCGAGGGCACCGTGCACCTGAATGGAGCGGTCGATGATGCGCCACAAGGTGTTGGCCACGAAGTGCTTAGCCATCGATACCTCACTCTTGAAGTCGACGCCGAGGTCGATGAGGTAAGCGGCGTGGAGCACCATCAACTTGCACTGGTACAACTCGATGGCGGAATCAGCGATCATCCACTGGATCCCCTGCTTCTCGGCGAGGTAGGAGCCGTGCGAGTAGCGCTCGAGCGAGCGGTCGACCATCATGTCGAGGGCGGTCTCGGCCTGGCTGATCCATCGCATGCAGTGCGCAAGGCGCGCCGGGCCGAGCCGGTACTG
>JALRFT010000040.1 GCA_023261915.1 Acidimicrobiales bacterium
AGCCGCCGACACACAGCGAGGCCTTGGCCAACTCTTCGGTGGCGACGACCATGGCGAGGTATTCGCCTTCCCCGCCGGAGGAGAAACCGCCGTACTCCTCGGGAACCGAGAGCCCGAACCCGCCCATGTCGACGAGGCCGAAAATAACTTCGTCGGGGATGTCGAGGTTGTGGCGGTGGATTTCCTCGGCGATGGGGCGGATGCGGTCCTCGGCGAAGCGTCGGAACGTGTCCTGCACCATCTCGTAGTCGTCGTCGAGATGACGGGGCCCCGGTTCAAAGGCCAACTCGGCGAGGAACGCCGGATCCCGGTAGGCGGCGGTGAAGGCCCGGGCGTCATCGAGCACACCCGGCTCGACACCCCACAGTTCCTCACGACCGAACAACTTGGCGGCCAGCTCACCCACGGAGTCGGCGATGTAGGCGCAGGTGATTCGGGCTTCGAGGTCGCCCTTGGCGCCGTAACTCAGCAGCGAGCGTCCGGTCTCGACCGTGGCGGCAACGTGGGCCAGCTCGTAGGCGAGCACCTGGTTGTTGTCGATGGACTCGCTGGCGAGTTTGGTGGTGGCCACCTCGACCACGCCGTGGGCGAGGTCGGTGACGCGGGCAGCTTCGACGAGATCGGGTGCGGCAGTCATGGCCTAGATCCTACCGAGGCGCCCCACCGCCCGGCGTATCGGAGCGACGCCGAACCCGTCTTGGCCGGCGGGCGGCGATGCGGCCTAGCGTGGGCCCTGCCGGGGGTTCGCCGCCGGATCGACTGCCCGTACTGACAAGAGGTGCACCGTGACCGTGATCGACCGTCCCTTTGGCCGCTACTACGAGGAATTCAACGTCGGGGACGTTTACCGGCACTGGCCCGGCAAGACCATCACCGAGGCCGACGACCACCTCTTCTGCATGATCACGATGAACCACCATCCCCTGCACTCCAACGTGTGGTTCGCCGAGAACGAGACCGTGCACGGCAAGAACGTGGTGGTGGGAAACCTTGTCTACTCACTGGTGCTCGGCATGAGTGTCCCCGACGTGTCCGGCTCGGCCGTCGCCAACCTCGAGATCGAGACCTTGCGTCACGCCAAGCCGACCTTCCACGGCGACACGATCTACGCCGTCACCAAGGTGCTCGACAAAAAGGAGACCTCGGACGGCAAGCGGGGCATCGTGACGGTCGAGACCAAAGGCATCAATCAGCGGTCGGAGGAGGTCTGCTACTTCACCCGCCGGGTGATGGTGTGGAAGCAGGAGTTTGCTCCGACCCGTGGCTACCCCTACGCCGACGACGTCTTCGCTGACGACTGAGTCCGAAGGACTCCGTCCTCCCGTCCGCCGCGCCCTGCTGCGCTGGTGGACGGCGCATCGACGCGATCTGCCGTGGCGGAACACCCGTGACCCGTGGGCGGTGCTCGTCAGCGAAGTCATGTTGCAACAGACCCAAGTGGATCGGGTCGTCCCCCGCTGGGAACGGTTCATGGCGCGCTTCCCCGATCCTGCCGCAGCGGCATCGGCGGGCGTGGCTGCCGTCCTCGACGAGTGGGCCGGACTTGGCTACAACCGCCGGGCGGTTGCGCTCCACGCCGCCGCCGTGTCGTGTGTCGAACACCACGGGGGTCGGGTACCCGATGACCTTGACGGGCTGCGCTCCTTGCCCGGGGTTGGCCCCTACACCGCCCGAGCGGTGCTGGCGTTCGCCCATCACGCCGACGTTGCCGTCGTCGACACCAACGTCGGTCGTGTCCTCGCCAGATTGATCGGTCGTCGGTTGAAAGCCAATGAGGCCCAGTTGCTCGCCGACGCCAGCGTGCCTGCGGGTGCCGGTTGGGAGTGGAACCAGGCCGTTTTGGATTTCGGCGCCGCTGTTTGCTCGGCGCGTCAGCCACAGTGCTCCACCTGCCCGCTGCGACGGTGGTGCTCGTGGTCGGGAGGACCGGGGGACGACCCGGCCCGTGGCTCGGCTGGCGTCACCGGCGGTCAGTCTCGTTTCGAGGGATCCGACCGGCAGGGCAGGGGACGTCTGGTCGACGCCCTGCGCACTCGGGCGGCAATTCCACAGTCAGAACTGGCGGCGGTGGCGGGCTGGCCCGACGACGCCGAGCGCGCCCTTCGGGTAGCGAGCGGCCTCGTCAACGACGGACTCGCCCGGCGCCGCCGAGACGGCGGTATTCGGCGACTTGGCTAGTCGCCGTGGTGGCGCTCAGGCCCTGAGAAAATCGAGGATGAGGCCGTTGACCATGTCGGGCTGTTCGAGATGGAGGAAGTGGCCCGAGGACGCAACGATCTCTACCCGCGACCCCTCGGCGGGCAACGCGGCAGCAACCCCGCCGACCATGTCAACGCCGAGACAACCGTCATCGGCACCGTGGAGGTACAAGGTCGGTTGCGGGGTGGGCAGTTGTGTCGCGGCCTGAGCGTCGGCGAACTGCGATTGGTGGAGCCCGGGATTGAACATGGCCCGGTAGTAGCCGATGGCGGCGGCGAGATGTTCGGGCGAACCGAGCGCCTCGGCCACGGCGGCGACTTCCTCGCCGGCTTCATAACCTGGCGACCACTCCCGCCAGAGCTTGGCGATGAAGGCGAAGTTGTCGGCGGGGACGACGATCTCGGGGAGGCCTGCCATCTGGAAGAACCAGATGTACCAACTTCGCTTCAGTTGGTCCGGGCTGAGCATGCCCGACATCAGCGCTGCTGCCGGTGGCACTGACATGGCCACCACCCGCCGCCACCGCTCGGGTGCAACGACCGCCGCACCGTAGGTCGCGAACGCGCCCCAGTCGTGGCCGATGATCACCGCATCGCCATCACCCCCGAGTGCCTCGTGGAGGGCCACGGCATCACTGGCCAGCGCACCGGTCTGGTAGGCGCCATCGAGTGGAACCGAGGTCGGGGCGTATCCCCGCATCCACGGCGCCACGGCTCGGTACCCAGCATCGGCAAGCGCTGGCAAGAGGTACCGCCACGAGGCCGCCGTGTCGGGAAAGCCATGGAGGCACAGCGCAAGGGGACCCTCGCCCATGGTCAGGCAAGTGAACGAGACATCGTTGGCGTTCACGGTGATGCGCTCGGCGGCTGAAAAGCGTTCGGTCATGGCAAAACCCTAGGCGGCTAGGGGAGATTCCCGGGAGCGTGTCCGACGTCACGTCTCTTGGGGTGTCGGGTTTCGGGGGGTCTCGGCTACTTTCCCACCACCGATCGAGGGGGCCAGAACGCGTGGACATCGGATTCCATGGCGTGCGCGGATCGACGCCGTGCGCCTGCAGTGCAAATCACGGTTACGGGGGCAATACCTCCTGTGTCGTGCTCGAACACCCGGGGATGGCCCCAGTGGTGCTCGACCTCGGCACCGGTCTGCGGTCCTACGGTTCCGATTGGGGCCTGCGTGGGGACGGTCCCTTCCGTGGTCATGCCCTCGTCACTCACCTCCACTGGGACCACGTCCAAGGCCTGCCGTTCTTCTCGCCTCTGCTTGAGGAAGGTTCCCAGCTAGAGATCTGGGGGCCGGGCTCTGACGGGGCAAGTCTGCGAGACGCCTTCTGCAACTTCATGTCGCCGCCCTACTTCCCGATCACGCTCGATGACCTCGCTGCGGGAATCACGTTCCACGAGGTTGCGTCGGGGACGTTCACTGTCGGGGATGCCGAGGTCACGGCGGCGCTCGTGCCCCATCGGGGACCGACATTTGGTTACCGGGTCCAGTTCGGTTCAGGCCCGGTCGTCGCCTACGTTCCCGATCACCAGCAACCCGTCGATGGCTCTTTGATCGTCGACCCTGCGGTTGTGGCTCTGTGCCGAGGCGCTGACGTGCTCATTCACGACGCCCAGTTCACTCCCGAGGAGTTTGCCGACAAGACCGACTGGGGGCACTGCACCGTTGAGTTCGCCCTCACGGTGGCCGCCGCCGCCGACGTCGGCCGCCTCGTTCTCTTCCACCACGATCCCAGTCACGACGATGCAGCACTCGACGCGATGCTTCGTGACGCGAATGCACATCCCCTGGCAGCAGGCCTCTCGGAAGTGATTGCTGCCCGTGAGGGCATGACTGTGCATTGCGCCCCCGTTCCGGGTTAACCCGTTCCCGGCCACCACTTGCTGGGGTAGCGTTCACCGTCCGATCCGACCTTCGGGGGTGTCCATGGCCGACAGCGGGCCAATCATCGATCAGTCGCTATTCCGTCAGGTTCTGGGCCACTTCCCAACCGGGGTGTGCGTGGTCACCACCACGGTCGACGGACTCCCCTCAGGATTCGCCGTGGGCTCATTCGCCTCGGTCTCCCTCGACCCGCCACTCGTGCTGTTCTGCGCATCCAACCAGTCCTCGACGCTCGAGCGGATCCTCGGTTCGGGGGAGTTCTGTGTGAACGTCCTCGCCGAGGATCAGGAAGGCCTCTGCCGTACCTTCGCCAGCAAGTCGGAGGACAAGTTCGCGGGCATTGGCTGGCACCCCTCGGCCAACGGGTGTCCCCGACTCGACGGCGCCCTCGCCCACCTTGACGCCTCCGTCAGCGACCGGGTCATTGAAGGAGACCATACGGTCGTCGTCGGTCGGGTCACCGACCTTGCCGTGCACCACGAGGGTGGCCCGTTGCTGTTCTATCGAGGCGGCTACGGCCGCTTCGTCGTCTAGCGCCCATCCGACCGAGCTGAGGAACCTCATGCCCATCTACGCCCTTGACGGACTCGAACCTCAGATTGATGCGACGGCCTACGTCCACCCTGATGCGGTGATCATCGGTGACGTACGACTCGGGCCGGAGGCCTCAGTGTGGCCCGGTGCGGTCCTGCGGGGAGACGAGTCCCACATCGCTATCGGGGCACGGACCTCAATTCAGGACGGCAGCGTCCTTCACTGCACCTACGACCTGCCCACCATCGTGGGAGAGGACTGTGTGGTTGGACACATCGTCCATCTTGAGGGATGCACCATCTCCAATGGCGCCCTCATCGGCAACGGTGCCGTTGTGCTCCACCGGGTGATCGTCGGGGAGGGGGCCCTCGTCGGATCCAATGCGGTGGTGCCCAATGACGTCGTCATCCCGCCGGGGTCGATGGCCCTTGGGGTACCGGCGAAGATTCTCGAGGGCCGATCGCATCCGGGGATGATCGCACTCACCGCTGAGGTCTACGTGGCTCGCGCCCATCGCTATCGTCAGCATCTCCGCCGGCTGGACTGACGCCCAACCGGGCGAGGATCGGCACCGGGTTACTAGAGATCAGAGTGCAACCAGGGCCCGGGGCCCCATGGCATGTTGCGGACCGCCATGAACGCAACCGCAACGATGAGCAGCGACCACATCATCCACGACCTGATTCTCAGAGGCGGAATTCGCCAACCGAACTGGGAACCAAACCACTGCACCATGGCGTAGAGGGCGAAGGGGGCGAGCAGGACGACCAGCAGGTTCTGATTCGCCGCCCGGCCGATATCGGCGTTGAGGAGACTGTGGGTGGCTCGCAAACCTCCGCACATGATGCAGTCCACACCGGTGAGCAGTCGCAACGGACATTGCGGATAGGCACCTGAGGATGTCGGATCGACGAGAGCGGTATAGGCGCACGCCGCCCCGAGCGCGCATGCGGCACCAACGGCGGTCACTCGTGATGCTCGGGATGGGCGGGTGGAGGCGGCACTGGCCACCGGCGCTTCCGGCAACGGTGTGGGGTGGGGCAGGCCCGTGGGTGCACTCACTGTTGCCATCGTAGGCGCACCGATGGCGGTAGCGTCATCGAGGTGCCCCCCCGTCTCGTGATCGTCGATGCTGACCTGCTGGCGGGGTGGCGTCGGCCGTCGGCCAGTCTGGGCCAACTCCGCGAGGCGGTGGCTGCCCTCAAGGATCAGGAACCGGAGGCCACCGTCGCCGTCATCGCCGACCCGGCGCTGAAGTGGGCCCTCGATCCTGCGGACCAGGTCGACATCGAGCACGACATCGTCAGTCGGTTTCTGCTCATGGCTCCCGCTGGTTCAGCGGGCGGTCACGTGGGGTTCATCGCCCGGGTGGTCGAGGTGGCATCAGTGCGGGGCTGGGATCCGGTGGTCATCACCGCCCGCTCGGTGCCGGGAGCCCGGTTGGGCAAGCCCAGTCGGGTCGGTGGGAAGTGGCGCTTTGATCTCGATGCGGCGCAGCCCACCATCGTGGCGTCGGGGTCGCCCCCTCGGCGTCGCCGCAAGGCGCCCGCCGCGTAAGTACGCTCCTGCGCATGTCAGATCCTGCAACCCCTCTCGACATTGGCCGTTTCGGCATCTGGACCTTTCAACTCGATCTCGTACCGGCGGCAGCATCCCAGGAGGCGGCGGCCGAGATCGAGGAGCTGGGATTTGGGGCTGTCTGGATCCCTGAGGCCGTCGGGCGTGAGGCGTTCACCAGTGCCGGCATTTTGCTCGCCGGTACCTCCACGCTGACTGTGGCCACCGGTATTGCGTCGATCTGGGCCCGGGACCCCATGGCGGCGTCCGGTGCGCACAAGACGCTGAGCGAGGCCTATCCCGGCCGGTTCCTGCTCGGCCTCGGCGTGAGCCACCAGCCCATGGTCGATCACGTTCGTGGTCATCACTACGACAAGCCCCTCACCGCCATGTCGGAGTACCTCGATGCGATGGATGCCGCGATTTTCATGGCCGCCGAGCCGACCGTTGCGCCGCGTCGAGTCCTCGCTGCACTCCGTCCCAAGATGCTTCGGCTCGCCGCTGAGCGGGCTGACGGTGCCCATCCGTACTTTGTTCCGCCAGAACACACGGCCCTCGCCCGGAGCGAACTCGGTGACGGCCCGTTGCTCGCCGTGGAACAGGCGGTGGTATTCGAGACTGATCCGGTGCGGGCCCGCGAGATTGCGCACACCCACACGGCGATCTACACGGGGTTGCCGAACTACGCCAACAATCTCAGGCGATTTGGATTCGTCGAGGAGGATTTTGCCGGCGCCGGAAGTGATCGACTCGTGGATGCCATCGTGGCGTGGGGAACGATCGATGACATCGTGGCCCGCATCAACGCCCACCTCGATGCCGGTGCTGATCATGTCTGCATCCAGGTGGTGCCCCCTGACGGGCGAACGGTTCCCTCGGCGCAGTGGCGTCAGCTCGCTGAGGCACTCCTGTAGTCGCTGGGCTGTCGACGAAGTCCATGGGGCATCCTCCTGAGGTCATCAGTGGTCATGGATACGAAGCCGAGATCGCTGAGGTCGATGGGCTCGTCTCGCTTATCGCGCTTCGTCACCTTGGTACCGAGCTGCTCGCTTCCCCGGGAGCCCCACTGATCACACCATGGCTCGGACGGCTGTCCTCTCAACGTCACGTTGTCGACGGCGAGGCTCTGGTGATCGGGGATGAGAAGGACCGTGTGTTCTCAGAGCGTCGCCCCACTCTCGACGAGCGTGGACGACCACTGCACGGACTGAGTGGGGGAGAAGGTTGGTGGCGTCTTGAGTCTTCAGATGCGCAGGCGGTGGCCGTCGCTACCTTTGACCCTCATCCGGCCTTCCCCTTCGCCCACCGCATCGAGGCGACGTTCACGCTGGATGCAGTTGGACTCCACGTTGACACGGCGCTGCATGCCACTGGTGACGTCGATGTGCCCGTGGCCTTCGGCTGGCATCCGTACCTGGCAGCACCTGCTGACCCGGCGGTTCCGGTTGAGGTGTATCTGCCTTTCACCACAGCGTGTCTGCTGACTGACCTCCTGCCGAGTGGAGTTGAACAGGACGTGGAAGCAGGTTGGCTTCGTGATCCGGTGATTGATGAGCACTGGCGAGTGGTATCTGGGATGCGGGCCGCGGTGCGTTCGGCAGTAGGCGAGATCAGTATGGAGTTCACCCGGGGGTTTGGCTGGGCGATGACCTGGGTCCCCGCCGCCGACGCCGGCTTCGTCTGTATCGAACCCATGGCCGGTCCCCTCGACCCCTTCGTCCCCCGGTCATCGGCCCCCCGGGCCCGTCCCGGGGTCCCGTGGATGGCGAGTTTCGTGGTGGGTCACCGAGTCCCGATGGGCTGATCGCCGGGGATTTTCTGGTCGCTGAGGAATGGGTTCGCAGGCGGATTTGTTACTATCTGCGTAGGAGAAATTCCCGGCCACAATCCCCCCACCAGAACCACCAAGGAAGCGACATGGCATCGACGGACATCGGACTCGATCTCAGCCGCTACAAGCTCGGCTGGCATGATGAGGTTGACTACGTGTTCAAGCCCAAGAAGGGCTTGGACGAGGCCATCGTCCGCGAGATGTCGTGGATGAAGGGCGAGCCGGACTGGATGCTCGCCAGTCG
>JALRFT010000077.1 GCA_023261915.1 Acidimicrobiales bacterium
ACGATCAGTCCGGGGACGAACCCGATGAGACCGGTGGATTCGTGGAACACGGCGAGGAGTGCGAACCCGACGGCCGTCATCACACCGCCGGTGATGCCCGCCGCCCGGTTGGAAACACCCTTAGCGAGGACGCGACCGGTGAGAAGCCCGGCGACGATTCCCGCCAGCAACAGCGGCAACTGCCACAGCGCCACCTTGGAGGTCGTCAGGCCGTTCACGTACTGCCAGAGGTTCGTCACCTGCAGGAACGACACCGAGGTGCCGAAGTCGTAGATGAACCCGAAGCACAGGGCCCCGAGGAACACTGGCGACTTCAGCAGGTCGATGGGGAAGAACCGGTTCGAGTTGTGCTTCTCCCACACCACGAATCCGACGAGCAACACGAAGCCGCCGATGATGGGGACCAGGGTGCCGGGGCTCGTGAGACTCCGGGCGAGCTGGCTGATGCCGTACAGCATCCCGACGATGCCGCCGGCCAACAGACCCTGGCCCAACAGGTCGAACGAGTTGCCTCGAACCGTGGGGACCTTGGGCAGCAGCAACGGGGTCAGCACCAACCCGAGGGCACAGGCCAGCGGGATCAGCAGGTAGGCGAGTCGCCAGTTGGCCGATGCGAGCGTGCCACCGAGGAAGGTCAGGATCAGAGTCACCACCATGATGGTGGCGACGAACACGCCCATGGCGGCCGGCACGCGATCAGGTTTGGCCACGGACTTGATGTACCCGAACGCCGAGCCGTACACCGCCCCGAGGCCGACGCCGGTGACGATCATGCCCGCCAGATACACCGCCACCGATGGTGACGCCATCACGATGAGGTTGCCCACCGCACCCACGATCAGAGCGGTCATCAGCACCCGGCGCCGGCCGAGCCGGTCGGCGAGCATGCCGGTGGTGATCACCGTGGCCGCTACCGCCAGCGTCTGCATGCTGGCCGCCAACGCCTGGGTGCTGCCCGTCATGTCGAGAGATCGACTGGCACCCACGAGCGCCGTACTGGCGATGTTGGGACCCGATCCCTGCACCGCCCCGAAGAACCCGAGCAGCGGGATGGCCAGCGGCGAGATCTTGCGCACGGCCGTCGCCGTGACCGACGACGGAGTACCCGGTGAGGATCCTGCCGTGGAGTTCATGGTGCTCCTTGGGGACGTTGGAGTGGAGTGGGATCAGACGGTGAGGCTGGTGAAGGCGCCGTCCGTGGGGAAGGCGACCAGCCGGGATGACGTGAAGTCGGTTGTGGCCAGATCAATGGAATACCACAGCGGGTCGGTCTGGGTGTTGAACAGGTACTGATGGCCCGTGAGGTTCGAGACGGTGGACCACATGGTCATCTCCGGCATCACCCCCATGGGACTGTCCTCCATGACGGTGCCGGGCACGATGTCGAAGTTGTGGAGGATTCGCACACAGTCCATGAGCAGGTCGTGCTCGTCCTTGGGTTGCTGGGCGAAGCGCACGTCAGCGAGCACCCGGATGAAGCGCGACGGGGCGCTGCCATCAGCGGGCAGCCCGGCGAATCCTGATCCCTGGCCGAGCGGCTCGAAGGTGGTGCCGCCGATCTCAACGGATTTGGGCAACGTCGGAGTCTGGGTGAGGTAGTTCCCCACGTTGGTCAGGTGCCAGTCGATGAACGGGGCGTTGGTGGCGACCTGGACGGGATTGTCGGTGATCACCATGCCGTCGGGATGGAACTCGACGACGGCACAGGCGTCCTTGTCGAACAAGATGATGTGCAACGGCAGCGGAACGGGGACCTCCTTGGGGGTGAAGTCCACGACGTTGAGGGTGGCCATGGCGGCCTTGGCCTCGGCCACGGTGGCACAGGTCCCGAGCAGGAACCCCAGGGACTCGAGGATGCCGATGTCGGATCCGTCGTTACGGGGGGAGTAGTAGGTGGCATGGCCTGGCATGTACAGCAGGTGCCCTGACAGTCCTGCCGTGTTGGTGCCGTCCGCAATCCACTGCGGCTTGAACGCTCCGATGCCGACGACGCCGTATTTGGCCGTCCACGACTCGGCGTTAGCGACGGCCTCACTCTTGCCGACGTAGTCGGCGGCGAGAACGCTGAGCTCCCACGGCAGCACGTCGGGGAACTCCATGGTGCGTCCCACGGCCACACTGCCGTCAGCAGCTGGTTGGTGTTTGAAGTTGGTACACATAAAAAGATCCTCTCTCCGCGACGGGACCGCATGCGCCGAAGACCGTCATGATTGGGTTGAACGGGTGCGTCTACCAAGTCGTCCGGGGCAGACTGACTCGCCGGTCAGACAAAAATCGAACACTTTCACACTACCCCATTGACTCTGCGAGGAGATCCCCGTGGCCGATCACGCCTCTGGCAACCACCCGCCCACCATCCTCAATCTCCCCGTCGGAATCCCCGAAACCGGTCGGCGCGAGGAGTTCGACAGCCTTGGAACGGTCCTCGTGCCGGCCGACCGCTACTGGGGGGCACAGACCCAACGAAGTCTGGAGCACTTCTCGATCGGCACGGAGCGGATGCCCAGCGAGGTCTACCGCGCCTACGGCATCGTGAAACGCGCCGCGGCCATGGTCAACACGGCACACGGGGACCTACCCGAGTGGATGGGCGAACTCATCATCGGTGTCTGCGACGAGGTCACGAGTGGCCAACTCGACGAACACTTTCCTCTCTTCGTATGGCAGAGCGGATCGGGCACCCACACGAACATGAACGTCAACGAGGTGGTGGCCAACCGGTGCATCCAGGTGATCGGAGGCCAACTGGGTTCGCAGGATCCGGTGCATCCCAACGACCACGTGAACATGTGGCAATCGTCGAACGACACGTTCCCCGCGGCCATGCACATCGCTGCACACACCATGGTGACCCGGCGCACCATTCCCGCCCTGCGCCACCTCCATGCGGCGATCGCCGCCAAGGCCCAGCAGTGGGACACCGTCGTCAAGGTGGGACGCACCCACCTTCAGGACGCCACCCCGCTCACCGTGGGTCAGGAATGGTCCGGCTACGCCGCTGCCCTCTCTGACGCCATTGATGAGCTCGATCACATCACCGAGGGCCTGCTCGTCATCGCCATGGGCGGCACGGCCGTCGGTACCGGGGTGAACGCCCCGGAGGGATTCGACGTGGAGGTGGCGGCCGCCATCGCCGAACTGACCGGAGACGATTTCCGACCGGCTGACAACAAGTTCGCCGCCCAGGGCACCCTCGACCGGATGGTGCGCGCCCACGCCGGACTCAAGGCCGTGGCAGTGACGCTCTACAAGATCGCCAACGACCTCCGGTGGCTGGGCTCAGGTCCACGCGCCGGCCTCGGCGAGTTACACCTGCCCGCCAATGAACCCGGCTCCTCAATCATGCCGGGCAAGGTGAACCCCACCGTGGCCGAGGCCATGCTCATGGTCTGCATTGAGGTCATGGCTGCCGATGTGGCCGTCCAGATGGGTGGGGCGGAGGGAAATTTTGAGCTGAACACCTTCCGGCCGCTCGTGATCGCCAACTTCCTGACCTCGGCCCGTTTACTGGCCGACATGGGCGACCACTTCAGGATGTTCATGGTGGAGGGCATCACCCTCGATGAGGACAAGATCGCCGCCGACGTCGCCGACTCGGTGATGTTGGTGACGGCCCTGGCCCCGATTATCGGATACGACAAGGCGGCAGAGATCGCGCACGCTGCGATCGAAAAGGGAATCCCACTGCGTGAGGCCGCACTGCACCACGGCGTCGCCGCTGAACTCTTCGATACCGTCGTGGTGCCTGTCGCCATGACCCGACCGGTTCCACGGCCTACCAGCGACGACACCTGATCCCCGACGCTCTGACCCCACTGAACCACCTCGGCCCCGACGGATGTCGTACCGAGCAGTGGGTGGCTTCAGCGAACGGCGAGGAACGGGTCGTCGACGATGCGGCTCTCGATCCCCGTCGGGCCGTGAGGCACGTCCCCGGCAACGGTGACCCGACGCATCCGACGCTCAGCCGTGCCGTAGTCGTCAGTGGCGTAGTGCATGGTCGCCCTGTTGTCCCAGATGACGACGTCCCCCGCCTGCCAACGGTGCCGCACCACCACCTCGGGTTGGGTGGCGTGGTCGAACAGCAACGCCAGCAACCGGTCACTCTCTACCCGGGACAGTCCGACGAGGTGGCTGGTGAACCCCGGATTCACGAACAGTGACCGGCGCCCGGTGGCCGGGTGGACCCGCACCACCGGGTGAATCACCGGCGGCACTCCGGCGGCCCGCTCGAGGAGTTCACGGGCGTCGTCACGATGCAGACCCGTGTCGGCCGGTTCGCCAAAGTAGGCGAGCGGCGTGATGCGGTGCACCGCCTCGAGACCGTCCACGAGGTGCCGTAACGGTTCGGACAGGCGGGTGTAGGCGCCGCGCAGGTCGGCCCACAGCGTGTCACCACCGGCGACGGGCGTGACGTCGCTGACGAGCACCGACGCTGACGGTGGGGTGCGGGTGAACGTCACGTCGGTGTGCCACGCCGCGTTGCGTCCACCATTGGCCCCGTCGAGTTCGAGGATCTCGGGGTGACCGTCCATGCCAGGTACCACCGGGTGCGCCGGTGTGGGAGACCCGAGGGCGTGGGCCACGGCGACCTGTTCACCGGGGGTGAGGAACTGGCTGCGGAACACCAACAACAGGTGCTCATCGAGTTGGCCGGCAAGCCAGTCGGTATCGAGCGTGTCGTCGAGACGAGCCCCGGCGAACTCCATTCCGAACGTGCCCGTGAGCGGCGTCGCTGTCCACGTCTCGGTGGCGGTGGTCATCGGATGCCCCCGGTGCCAGTCGCAGTGGCGATCACGTTGCACACTCCGATTCAGACACCGACACCGTGAACGGGCCGGTCTCGTCGAAGTCCACGTAGAACGAACCGTCCTCGTCGGGGGTGGGGATCGTGTCGAGATCGGCGAGACCTTCGGCCACCGCTGAGGCACCCCCCACCCGGTCCAGCCACACGGGGAACGTCTCGGCAGCGGAGCGTTCCTCGGCGAACCGCCGCACCACCCGGGCGACGGCTTCGGGGGCCGTGCGGGCCGGGACCCGCAGGGCCTTGGCACCGAAACGGATCTGTTCGTCGGCGACGTGACCCCCCAAAAGGAGCTGGTACCCAGGCACCGACTCGCCGTGGGCCCGGCGCTCCACGCCGAACAGGCCGATGTCCGCGGCGTGGTGCTGCCCACAGCTGTTGGTGCAGCCCGAGATGTTGATCCGCACCCCGCCGACCTCGGCGAGGCCCTGCTCCTCGAGTTCGTCGCCGATGGCCTTGGCGAGACCGCGCGACTGGGTGATGGCGATGTTGCAGGTGTCAGCCCCGGGACACGCCACGACGTCACGGGCGAGTTCGGCACCGACAACAATGCCTTTGGCGTTACTGGTGCAACGACTGGTTCGGTTCCAACAATCGCACCTACGATTGTTCTTGAAAAGCAAAAGCAAGAAGGTGCAACCAAGATTGCAATCATCAACCACGCAACCGCTAGCGCTTCTGCATCACAGAACGCACTTGCAAACCTCGTGC
>JALRFT010000157.1 GCA_023261915.1 Acidimicrobiales bacterium
CCAACTTGGGAGGGGCCGCTCCAATGAGATCGAAGTCCACCATCACCAACTCGGGAACCGAATCACCGTCGTAGCGGACACCGCCGCGGTCCCGAAGCGCCGTCATGCGGGTGAAACAGGCGTCAACGGAGGGCAGCGACGGCACCTGGTAGAGCGGCAGTCCGGTTCGGTAATGCAGCCACTTGGCCGTGTCCATCGCCGAGCCACCACCGAGGCCCACGATGGCTTCCACTCCTGTGAGCGAGGCCGCGACTCCATCGAGGTGATCCAGTCGCAGGTCCCCGGACTCGATCACGATCTCGGGAGTACCGGGGAGAGAGGGGGCCATCACGGCCCATGGCTCGGGCTGGGTGGCCAAGGCCCACGGACCCAGCCCGGCGACAATCTCGGCGAGCTTGCCACGGCCGTAGTGAACATCGAATCCTCGAACGCCGCTCAGTGCCATCTTCGGACCCTAGCCCTCGGCTCCGTGGACGACTCGCGGCACACTGTCGGGGAGAGCGGCGGCGGCGGCGGTGTCAACAACGACACGCACGTCGGGATGGGTGCGCAGGACCGAGGCTGGACAGTCGACACTCACGGCACCAACGAACGCACGAGCGACGGCCGAAGCCTTGGCTGCGCCGGTGGCAATGAGCACGATGCGGCCAGCGTCAAGGATGGTGGCCGGGCCCTGGGTGAGGGCGTGGGTCGGAACGTCGGCGAGGCAAACAAAGAATCGTGCGTTGTCCTCCCGGGTGTCCTCGCTCAGTTCGGTGACATGCGTGCGCATGTCAAAGGCCGTGCCGGGCTCGTTGAATCCGATGTGGCCGTTGCGTCCGATCCCGAGCAGTTGGAGAGCGATGCCCCCGGCAGCCGCGATCTGCTCTTCGTATCGCTGACAGGCTTCCTCAGGGTCGGAAGCATCCCCAGCGGGTCCGAAAACCCGGTCGGCGGCGATTCCGAGATCGTTGGTGACCTCCCTGCGGATGGTGGACCGATATGACTGTGGGTTCTCGGCCGCAAGACCGACGTATTCATCGAGAAGGAAGACCGTCAGGCCGGAGAAGTCGACGGCTCGGGAAGCCGCCACTGCTCTCAACGCTGCATAGGTAGGGCCCGGGGTGGAACCCGTCGGCAGGCCGATTGCGGCGTGAGGGGTGGCTGCCACGAGATCGGTGATGAGTGCAGCCACCCGAACGCCCACCTCGATGGGGCCAGGCCACACCTCGATGACCGGTTCGAACGTCGCCCTTCGGATGGCCTCAGTCATCACTCGTGTCGTCGAGGCGCTCGCCGAGCACCTCGAGCAGGGACGTCATGCCCCCGAAGCGGACGACGCGGAACACCTCGGCCGCATCGAGGCCGTAGGGCTCACCCGCCTCGATCGCCCGGGATCGCAGCAGGTGACCCACCACCGGGGCGATGTCCCCGTCCTGTGCCTCGTCGAGCACGGGGATGCGCCAGCCGCCGGTGCGGGCCTGCAGCCGCAGTTGGTGCACAAGATTGCGCAACGGCAGTTCGTGACAGAGTGCGGCGTCGATGGCGACATCGAGAGTCCCCGAGACGTCGACCACGTCGGTGACTCGGGCCGGTGGCCGGCCGAAATACCACTCCTCAAAAACGCCATGCGGCTCGAGTCCCTCGGCGAGGTGTTCGGGATGGTGTTTGTCGAACTGTGCACACCAGATGGCTTCGGCTACCGCAGCGGCCACCACCCAATGGTCCTGGTTGTCTTCCCCCACCCCCGAGTGAGGGTCGTGGGTGACGATGGTGTGGGGCCGGTGGAAGCGAATGGCCCGGATGACCTGTTCCCGCAGTGCCACCTCGCTGGCATCCCCAAGGGTGTCAGTCGGCCAACCCCAGTTCTCCGTTGCGGCCACTCCGAGGCGGTCCATGGCCGCAGTGAACTCCTCAAGCGAACGGGCAATCGTCGTCGCCTCGTCCACTCCGACCGAGTCCCAGCGGTCGTCGGTGACCCGGCACACAACGACCCGCCATCCCGCCGCCGCGAAACTGGCGATCGTTCCGCCACAAAACAGCGTGGGGTCATCGGCGTGAGCGGCGACGACGAGGACGACGCGGTCGCGGCCCGGCGCGATCTCGGACACCACGGCCTCTCTCATGGCTGCACTCCCGAACTGCCCGCCACAACGGGGATAAGCGCCTCCACAGCGGCGACCACCCGTGGACCGCCCGTCGGGCCGACCGAGAACGACTCCTCGTACTGCGATCCCGGATTCAGGTAGTCCTCGGGAAAGGTGAAGTCCTCGGCGGGCAGGAGGTAGCCCAGTTCGTCGTCGGCGAGGCCGACCACAACGGGGACCTCGGCCCCAGCTGCCCGCATGACCTCCTTGAGGTGCAGACCCAACTTGGGGAGAAGTTCACCGGGCACCGAAGCGAGCATGGCGGGACCGATGCGCGCAACGGAGACCTCCGTGACCACCGAGCCCTCGTGC
>JALRFT010000220.1 GCA_023261915.1 Acidimicrobiales bacterium
TCGGGGTGCGGCCCGGTTCCGCTCGGGGGGGAGGACTCGAACCCCCAATAACTGGACCAGAACCAGTTGTGTTGCCAATTACACCACCCCCGAAAGGTGAGCGCTGCATCCTACCGTGAGCCCGGGAGCGCCGACAAAGAGATCGACGCTGCCGTTGGGACCCTGACCGGGTGCCCTCAGGCTGGTGGCGGCGACGGTCAGGTCCAGTTGGCGAGACGCCGAAATCCGACGAGACGACCAAGTGACACCGCCGCCGTTTCACGCACCATGCGGTCCAGACCACCGGTCCCCGACACGGTGGAGACCTGCGGGTCCAGGCCCACCTCGTCAGCCACCATCTGGGTGCGCAGCGCGTGGTAACCGTCGGTGACCAGCAAGACCCGGTCCCCGTAGCCCTCCGAGGTGAGGATGGAAGCAGCTGCGGCCAACTCACCGTAGGTGTCGGTCCCTTCGACCTCGACGAGGATTGCCTCGTCGGGCACCTCCCGACTGCGGAGGTAGTCATAGGCAGCGAATCCTTGGGTCACTCGATCACCGTCTTGTTTGCCACCGGCAACCACGATGCGGGGGGCTGCACCCGACTGCCACAACTCCACCGCCCGATCGAGGCGCCGCTGGAACACCGGTGAGGGCGCGCCGTCCCACTGGGCTGCACCGAGGACCACGACAGCATCCACCGGACCAACATCAGCGCGATCGGCAGTGACCCAGACCTGAACGAAGGTGACACCCAGGTACACCACCACGAGCACCCCGAGGCCCCCGAGGCCGAGGAGGAGGTTCTGCGACCATCCTCGACGTCCGCTCCGGCGACCTACCGAGTCGTTCACGACGAGGCGGCGCCAGGAGTCAATGACCCGTCCAACCGATCCGCGGCCGACGTCAGTCGCTGCACCGTCGCCGACCGGCCCAATACCTCGAGTGATTCCCACAGGGGCGGGCCCACCGAGGCGCCGAGTGCAGCTACCCGGATGGGGGCTTGTGCCCGCTTGCGATTCACTTCGCCATCGTCACGTCGCAGAGCACCCTCAGGCACATCGAACACCACCGCCTCAATGGCAGGAGCCGACCATCCCGAATCGCCAAGTCCATCGAGCCCGTCTGCGCAGCGACGCAGCTGCTCAACGGCCAGAGCCCCGTCTTTGACCATCACCTTGTCCCACGACACGGGGTCGATGGGGAGCGGATCACAGAACAGGAAGGAGACGTAGCCGGGCACCTCGTCGAACCGCTTCACGCGTTCCTGCACGAGGGGCGCAAGGGTCGCAAACCGCGCCGGATCAAACGCTCCGGCCGGCCACGGTGGGGTGTCGGGGTCGTTGACCTGGCCGACCGGCACCCCGGTGAGCCACGGTTGGGCTCGATCAATGAACTCGCTGACAGAGAGGTCACGGATCTTGTCGCCGCTGATGTGTTCAAGCTTGCGAACGTCGAACGCGGCGCCGGCCTTGGAAACAGCAGCGAGATCGAACAGGGCCACAAACTCGTCGAGTGGTCGTTCCTCAACGCCGTCGGGCGGGCCCCACCCGAGCAACGCCAGGTAGTTCGTCATGGCCTCAGCGGGGAAACCCCGGTTGATGTAGTCCCCCACCGAGACGTCATCACGGCGCTTGGAGAGTTTCTGGCGCTTGTCGTTGACGATGAGGGGAAGGTGAGCGAACACAGGATCGTCGGTGACCCCGAGGGCGTGGCGCAACAACAACACCTTAGGCGTGACGTTGATCAGGTCCTCACCGCGGATCACATGGGTGACTCCCATGTCGGGGTCGTCGACAGCGTTGGCAACGAGGAAGAGTGGGGCCCCCGACGACCGCTGCACCACGAAGTCCTCGAGGTCAGCGTTAGCGAACGAGATGGGTCCACGCACCACGTCGTCCCAGCCCGTGGTTCCCTCGTGGGGCACGGCGAACCGCACCACCCGACCCGGACCGGGGTCGAGACCAAGATCGCGACAGTGCCCGTCGTAACCGGGCTGACCTCCCCGAGCCTCAGCGCGGGCCTTGACCTCGTCAGGCGTGCACGCACACCAGTAGGCGTTGCCATCAGAGAGGAGGCGGCCTACGGCATCGGCGTACAGAGCGCTGCGCTCGGACTGGAACACCGGTTCGCCATCCCAGTCAAGGCCCAGCCACTCGAGCACCCGGAAGATCACGTCAATGAGTTCGGGCCGGGACCGCTCGGTGTCGGTGTCTTCAATCCTGAGGAGAAACTCGCCCCCGACATGGCGGGCATACAGCCAGTTGAACAGCGCCGTGCGGGCTCCGCCGAGATGGAGGTACCCGGTGGGGGCGGGAGCGAAGCGAGTGCGAACGACCGGAGTCACCCGCCAATGCTACCGATCGCCGACTGGCACCCCGAAACCTGCGGGCCGCCTTGCAGAACGCCGACCTCCCACTCCTAACATGTTGAGGTGACTCGCCAACGCCTCGCCCTCATCATCGGTTCTGCTATCGCTGCCATCGTCATCATCGTTGGTGTCGTGGTGGTGATCACCCGTGGCGATGAGCCGACACCGGTGGCGACACCAGAGACCACCACGTCGACTACGTCCACGACGGTCGCTCTCAAGAACGATGAGTATCAGGTCGCCACGGCCAAGGTCCCCCAGATTGACGTCACGGTGATCCCTCCCGCCGGCGTGACCCCCACACCCGGATATGAGGTGCGCGCCACCACCATGCAACCCATCCCCCGCACCAGCCTGAATGCGGCCGGGGTGCGAGCCACCGATCTCGGCATGCAGTACGACAACCCAACGTATTTCAAGAACCCTCTGATCTTCGGTGTCGTGTCGGTCCAGGGGGACTGGGTCGAGGTCATGTTGCAGGCCCGCCCCAACGGCCAGGTCGGTTGGGTGCGCAAGGCCGACGTCGACATTGCCACCTACGACGCCAAACTCGAGTTGGACCTTTCCACCCGCGTGCTGAAGGCCACCCTCGATGGCGAGGTGATCATGACCACTCCGGCCACCATTGGACTTGATGCCAACCCCACCCCACCGGGGAAGTACTACATCTTCGAGGTCATTCCTCAGAGTTGGACCGGTGGGGCGTTCGGGCCATTCATCATGGCGACGAGTGCTTACTCCGAGAAGCTCAACCTGTTCGAAGGTGGGTTGCCCATCGTGGCGCTGCACGGCACCAACGAGCCCGCCACCATCGGGGAGAAGGCGTCGAACGGTTGCATCCGCATCGCCAACGACCTGATCACCATCCTCGCCGAACGGATGCCTCCGGGCGTGCCGCTGATCATCACCGAAGGCCCCGCCGTGCCGGTGGCCGCATCACCGACGGAAGCGTTGCGTCCCGCCGCCTGACCTGCCGCTCAGTGGTGGGTCGGGGCCGAGGCGGCGTCGACGTCGATGGCGACTCGCCAGTCCACGCCCTTGACTCCCGCTGGTGAACGACGAAGCACATCAGCGTCAATCAGTTCGGCCACCCGGTGTCGTCCCGCTCCATGGTGGGGGTGGGCGATGCCTTCAAACAAGGGTCGGCGCAGGGCGACCAGTTCGGGGTCGGCCGCATCAAGGAACCCCCAGATCGAAAAAGCCACGGTGAGATCGTGGATTACCGGGGCCCGACCGAACATTGAGGCCCGGCGGAGCGCCACCACGACACATCCCGCCTCGACATCGCTAGCGTGCTCGCCCTCGGTGAGCACCAGTTGGCCGTCGAAGAACCGGACGAGACGCAGGGCGTAGCCCTGGTCGGGGCCCTGGTAGCCGAGGCCGGGACCGTCGGGCTGGCCCTCGGCCAGCTCGGCCGGCCGATCCGCCATCCATTCGTCGGGACGACGGGGCGGTGAGACGTAGGTGCGGGCCGTCTCGGTGACCGATCGGGGGACGTACTCGGGTGCTGCCACGTCAGGAGTCTACGGCGGCGACCACGAGCCCGTAGACAAGGGAGTCCAAGAGCGCCTGCCACGACGCCTCGATCACGTTGGTGTCGACCCCCACCGTGGTCCAGGCGTGGTCGCCGTCGGTGGAGTCAATGAGCACCCGGACCACCGCCCCGGTGGCTGCCCCCCCGTCGAGGACACGCACCTTGAAGTCGGTGAGATGGATCCGCTCAAGCGCCGGATATCGGCCATTGAGCGCCCGCCGCAGGGCCGAGTCGAGGGCGTTCACCGGACCGTTCCCCTCACCCACGGCCACGACGCGCTCGCCAGCAACCCACACCTTGACCGTGGCTTCGGTCGAGGTCTCAATGGCCCCGTCACCGGTGGCGACACCCTCGCGATGATTCGACGACACCTGGTAGGACTCGACGGTGAAGAACTCCTGTCGCCACCCGGTGGCCGCCCGCATCAACAACTCAAGGCTGGCGTCGGCGGCTTCGAACACCCAGCCCCGGCTCTCAAGTTCTTTCAACTCGGTCACCAGTCGGGCGGCGGAAACGTCGTCGAGGTCGACGCCGAACTCGGCGGCCTTCATGGCCATGGACGCCCGACCGCCGAGATCACTGACGAGGACCCGTGAACCGTTACCCACCACTGCGGGATCGACATGTTCGTAGGTGGCACCACCGGCACGATCAAGCGCCGAAGTGTGCAGGCCGCCCTTGTGGGCGAAGGCCGAGGTGCCGACGTAGGGGTCGGCCGGATTCGGTGGCAGGTTCACGAGTTCGGCCACCCGGCGACTCACGAGGGTGAGACGATCCATGCGTCCTTCAGGCAGCGTGGCGATACCGAGCTTGAGGGTGAGATCGGGGATCACCGTCATCAGGTTGGCGTTGCCGGTACGTTCGCCGTACCCATTGACGGTGCCCTGCACGTGAGTGGCCCCGGCGACCACGGCGGCCACCGAGTTAGCCACGGCACAGCCCGAGTCGTTCTGCGTGTGGATGCCAATGACGACGTCCGCACCGAAGTGGTCGACGATCTCAGCAGTGACGGCCTGCACCTGATGGGGCAGCGATCCGCCGTTGGTGTCACACAGCACCAGACATGACGCTCCCGCCGAGGCGGCCGCTTCGAGGACCCGCAATGCGTACTCGGGGTTGGCCCGGTAGCCGTCGAAGAAGTGCTCGGCGTCGAAGAACACCCGGCGTCCCTCGTTGCGAAGAAACTCCACCGAGTCCGCCACCATGGCCACACCCTCATCGAGCGTGGTGCGCAGCGCCTCGGTGACGTGGTAGTCCCAACTCTTGCCCACGATGCACACGGTGGACGTCTCTGCTCCCAACACGGCGGCGAGGGTGGGGTCCACGTCGACCTTGCCGGCCGGGCGACGGGTCGAGCCGAAAGCCACTAGGTGGGACGTGGTGAGGTCGAGTTCCCGCCCGGCCCGGGCGAAGAACTCGGCGTCCTTGGGGTTGGCCTGGGGGTAGCCACCCTCGATCCAGTGCACACCGAGCCAGTCGAGCTGTTCGGCGACGCGCAACTTGTCTTCCACCGACAGCGAGATGCCCTCGAACTGGGCTCCGTCACGCAGGGTGGTGTCGAAGATCTCGACGGCGGCCGGGACCGCCAGAAAAGAGCCGGGGGTGTCGGCGTCAGCCGACATGGTCCACCCAGTGCTTGTAGCGGTCGACCTCACCGCGCACGGTCCGGCCATATTCCGCGGCGATGGCCACGGTCATCGGGCCGGGACAGGGCAAGGGCCGGTCATCAACGGAGTTGACGGCGCTTACCTCGGCCGCCGTCCCGCATACGAACATCTCTTCGCCGATGTAAAGGTCGGAGCGCGTCAGGTCACCGACGCGCACGGAGAAGCCGAGGTCGGTGGCGATGGTCATGACCGAGTCCTGGGTGATGCCCTCGAGTGCTCCGGCTGCGAGCGGTGGGGTGATGAGGGTGCCACCCCGGGCGCAGAAGATGTTCTCGCCGGTGCATTCGCTGACGAGACCGGAGATGTTCAACATGATGGCTTCGTCGTAGCCGGCCTTGAGGGCCTCAACCTTGGCCAGAGACGAGTTGACGTAGTTGCCGGTGGTCTTGGCGGCGGGCGGCATGGTGTTGTGGTCGTGACGGTTCCACGATGAGATCTTCATGCGGACACCCTTGGTGACGGCGTCGTCCCCGAGGTACGCCCCCCACGGCCAGCAGGCGACGGCCACGCTCACCTCGCACGGCAGCGTGTTGAGCCCCATTTCGCCGTACCCGTAGTAGGCGATG
>JALRFT010000260.1 GCA_023261915.1 Acidimicrobiales bacterium
TTCGTCCCGCCAGCGCATCGTGCCGCGCCGCAACGCGTACGGCTCGGTGCGCGCCGTGAAGATGAGATCCAGGGTGTTGGTAACCGTCGGTGCCTCCTCCACGGTCACCCGCACGGTGCGGTACGGCTCCACGACATCGACGCCCACCGGACCGGCCTCGGTGCGATGCGGGTCGCCCGCCCAGTCCCGGGCGTGGAGGGCGAACACGTGGTTCCCGCCCTGGCGACCCATCTGGTAGCTGTCCATGGCCTGGCGCTGCGGATAGGTGGCGAGGGTGGTGATGACCACGTCGTCGGTCGGTGCTCCGGTGCGGGGGTGGGCGACGAAGAAGTAACTCTCACGCCAGTGCTCGTGGTGGGTGGCGGTGTGAACGACTGGCTCGGGGAGCTGGTGGACGAACTGTTCGTCGAGAGCGGTGAGACGCAGGTCGGCCGGCAGAGGTTGGCGGTCGTCAGTGGTCACATCGCCTCCAACAAGCTGGGCACGTCGAGATCGGCCATCTGCAGGGCATGACGTTCCGCCATGGCGAGGAACATCTCGTCACTGCGTTCTCCCGGGGCGACCACGGTGGAGGCGAACACGGCCATCACCAGTCCGGCCGGGGAGGTGAGGCGGTAGGCATCCCACATCTCTTCGGCGTCAGTGGAGACGCCGGTGGCTCCGAGGAGCATCACGTAACGCTCAACGAGATCTCGCTCGACGTCGCGGCGCACATCGGGCAGTAGTCCGGCGCCAACGAAGTACGACACGTCGGCAATCCCGGGACCCACCCCCACGGTCTGCCAGTCGACCACGGCGGCATAGGTCGTGGCGTCCTCATCCAATCCGAACAGGATGTTGTCAAGGCGGTAGTCATTGTGGGTGACGGTTGGCGTGCCGGGACTCAGGGTGACCCACCGGTCCACGGTCTCAGTGAACCGGTTGGCCATGGCTACCGCCTGGTCATTGAAGCGACCCTCGTAGCGTTGCAGGAACCCGGGCAGCATCATGTGCCAGGCGTCGGCGAGGGCCTGCCCCCCACCGATGAGTCGCGGTCCGAGCCACGCCTCGTGTTCGGCGAGGCGCTCATCGCCCCAGCGGGGTGCATGGAGTGCGACCAGCTCGGTGATGGCCGCAGCAGCTTGCTCAATGGAGCATCCGGCGATCTGGTCACCGACCTCGGCCGGAGCGAGATCTTCGAGGATGAGGACGAAGTCTCCGGTCGCCTCATTGAGGTGGCCGAAGTAGCAATGGGGGGCCCGTACGGCCACCGTGTCGGCGAGCACCTCGTAGAATCGGACCTCGCGTTCGTAGTTCCCGAGTGCTGCCCCCGCCGCTCGGCTCATGGGGTCCGGTGAGGGGAACTTGCCCACCACGGTGCTCGGCCCGCTGGCCGGGGGTGACCACTCGAGGGAGAAGCGTACGTTGTCTCCCACCTTGCCCGCTCCGATGCGAGTGCCGTGGACACCTACGAGTTCGCCAGTGGTGGCCCCGGCGTCAGCGAGGACCGCGCCAAGCCACTCCGCAGTGATCTGGTCGGGGTCGAAGACCGCTTCACGGGGTGCTGTCATGGTCTGAGTCTGACATTCCACCCGCCGTCTGTCCGGGGTACGTACCATCGCCGTCATGGAGACCACCGGAACAGCGGCATCGGCCGGCGCCCCCACGGCTGGGTCGTCGGCCCCGAAGGCCTGTGAGCGATCGCCCCTCGGAACGTTCGGTGAGTGTCCGCTGTGCGGCGGGAAGATGGCGCCGGAACACGCGCATGAGCGTTGCAGCGCGTGTGGCTGGCGCGACTCGTGCTGCGATTGAGCTCGACCTTGTTCCCGGGTCCTCCCCGGGTCCCACATGCGGATCATCGGTAGGCTTGGTTCATGGGCATCGGCGGATTTGAGCGACGCCTGGAGAATCTCGTTGAGGGCGCGTTTGCCCGGGTGTTCCGCTCCGGGGTGCGACCGGTCGAACTTGGTCGTCGCATGGCGCGTGAGATGGACATCCGTCGCAGTGTCGACGTCCGCGGGCGCACCGTGGCGCCCAACTCGTTCACCGTTGTGGTCTCAGCAGAGGACGCCACTGAACTTGATGGGATTCGCACCCAACTGGAAACCGAACTCGCCGACGCCGCCCGGGACCACGCCCGCGATGAGCGCTACGTGTTCCCCGGTCCGGTCGAGGTGGTGTTGGCTCGTGACGAGCGTCTGCGGGTCGGCGAGTTTCGTATCGAGGCCCAACTCGTCGCCGGGCCCGGTGGGGTCGGTGCCGGATCGATCGTGCTCCCCGACGGGACCCGGTTCCCGCTCGATGACGAACCGGTACGGCTCGGGCGCCTGCCTGACTGTGAGGTCGTCCTCCAGGACGCCAAGGTGTCCCGTCACCACGCCGAGATCCGCCCCCGGGGCGACGAGTTCGTGCTCGTGGACCTCGGCTCCACTAACGGGACGAAGGTCAACGGGCTCCGGGTGACCGATCATGTGCTCGCCGACGGCGACGTGCTGGGTTTTGGCGACATCCAGTTGCGCTTCGAGGCGTCATGACCGGGTTGATCCATCCGGGGACCCCGGACGGCCCCGCCGGCGGTCAGTAGGGTTCGCGTCCATGTCTGCGCAATTGCTGGCGCTGCTCAAGATCTCACTCCTTGTTCTCCTCTATCTCTTCTTGTTTCGCGTGGTGCGTGCCGTCTGGGCCGAACTGCAGTCACCTGCTCCGACGTCGACTGGTCCGACCGACGAACTGCGCCCACCGGTGCCCGTTGCGGCGGGTCGACGCGCACCGAATGTCCCTGTGGCTGAACCCCCCACTGGTGCGTCAGCGCCCCTGCCGCCCCCGATGCGCCCATCGCCGACACCGACGCAGTTGGTGGTGGTCGCCCCCGAGACGCTCGCCGGCCAAGCCCACCCATTGGGGACTCAGGGTGCAACCATCGGACGGTCATCTGCGTGCTCGGTCGCCTTTGACGACGCGTTCGTGTCGACCGAGCACGCCCGTGTTGTCCCCGATTCCGCCGGCGGATGGCTGGTTGAGGACATGGGGTCCACCAACGGAACGTGGATCAATGGACAGCGGATTGTCGGATCGCATGGCGTGCGGTCCGGGGATCGGCTCGGTGTCGGCGGCGTGGTGGCCGAATTC
>JALRFT010000289.1 GCA_023261915.1 Acidimicrobiales bacterium
CAACCGCTCGGGCCGAGCAGCGCCGTTATCTCACCGGGAGGTGCGGTGAGGGAGAGATCCCGGACCGCTTCCGCCTCTCCGAAGCTCTTGCTGATCGAGGCACAGTGGATGCCTTCCTCGGTATCCACCGACCCCAGAAGCGGTGGCAGGGGGCTGCTCGGATGCGACGAGGTGGTGGTGCGGGTCCCGTCTGCTCCCGCCCCCGAGGTCCTCGCCGCGCTCGACGAACTGCAGTGGGTCGTGGAGCAGTTCGCCACCACGACGTGAGCAGTCAGCGGTGACGAGGCTGTCGGTCTTCATTGCCACAAGCATCGATGGGTTCATCGCAACGACCGATGGACGGCTCGACTGGCTTGAGAATGCTGCTGCGCCCGATGACGACTACGGCTGGGAGACCTTCCTCGCAGACATCGATGCGCTGGCCATGGGTCGTGGGACCTGGGACCACATCGCCCACCTTGATGAGCTCCCCTTCGGGGATCGCCCCGTCCATGTCTTCACCCACCGGCCGCTCACGAGCAATCACGACGTGAAGGTCTGGTCATGCTCACCCCAGGAGGCGCTTGCCCGATGGTGCCAGCAAGGATTGCGGCGTGTCTATGTGGACGGTGGTCGCCTGATCAGTGCTTTTCTCGCCGAAGGCCTCATTGACGACATGACGATCCTCACCGCCCCGGTGGTGCTCGGTGCGGGTATCCCATTGTTCTCCGGGGGCACCGCGTCATCGGCATTCGCACTCGAAGGGGTGCGAACGTGGCCGAGCGGGTTCGTGGAGCGCTGTTACGTGCGGGAGTGACAGCCGCCGGTGGCAGCAACGGTGACGTGTTGTCGGTGGTGTCCTCAGGCGGGGCGCAGGTACAGCATCTGTTCGAAACGATTGGCGATACGCCAGCCCTCGTCGGTGCGCTCGAACCGGTCCCGGTACCATCCGCTGGCCTCGAGGTACGTCGGGGTGTCACCGGGGATGCGCATGATCATCCGGTAGAGCGACCGCAGGGTGGCCGTGTTGCCATCGTCGGACTCCAACACGACGTCGCCCACGAGCGACGACGTGATATCGAAGGTGGCCATGGTCTCCTCCAGCCACGCCCGGGCCTCGTCGGCCGTGCCGGCCACCCCGCCCGCCGTGGTGTAGTCGACGGTGGCATCGGCGGTCAGCGTCGCCCGCCACGCTGACCAATCCTTGTCGGCCATGGCCCACGCATAGCGGGACATGACGTCGGAGATCTCGATGCGGTCCTCAGCAGTGATGGCCACGGTTGCTCCTTGGAGAGGGCGACGCTCGGTGTCGCAGGGTCGGTGGGGTCAGTCAGGTTCGGTGCCCACGATGGAGACGAAACTCACCATCTCCCCGGGGTAGCCACCGAGGTTGTGGGTCAGGGCACGGGTGCGGCCCGGGCCCACGGTGCCAATGGTCCGTTCCGGTGGTGCCTCACCGCGGAGCTGCAGCCACGCCTCGTACAGCATGCGTAGTCCCGACGCCCCCACCGGATGGCCGAAGGACTTCAGGCCGCCGTCGGGATTGATGGGCAGGTCACCGTCGAGATCGAAGCGTCCGTCGAGGAGATCCCGCCACGCCGTGCCCCGCTCGCTGAACCCCAGGTCCTCGGCGAGGACGAGTTCGGTGATGGTGAAACAGTCGTGCACCTCGGCCATGGCCAACTGGGTTCCGGGATCGGTGATGCCGGCCTGG
>JALRFT010000292.1 GCA_023261915.1 Acidimicrobiales bacterium
TGTGATGGGGACACTGGTGAACATCGCCGCCGGTTTGTCGTGGGATCCCCAGATCCGCGGCATCCTCGCCGTGCTCGTCGGGTTCGTCGTGCTTGCCGGTTCCGTCTATCTCATCTTGTCCACGAACCTCGGTGCCCGACTCGGGCTGCTGTTGGCGCTTGCCGGTCTGTTCGGTTGGATGGTCATTCTCACGCTCTACTGGTGGATGAACCCTCCGGGTATTGGTCCGGCCGGTGACCCTCCGTTTTGGCAGGTTTCCGAGATACACGTGACAGGAGGCGACGAACCCCCGGTGTTGCGTGAGGCGCAGTTACTGCCGGAGCCCGGGTCCCGGGTCACCCCCGAGCAGGTGGTTGAGCAGGCTCCGGAATTGGCCGCCGAGGTTGACGAGCAGACGACGCTCTCCGATATCGCCGCACTCGATCCCACCTTGCTCCCTCGTTCTGAGTTCGGCGGATGGGCCGTGGTGTCCTCGGCGGAAGCTGGTGAGGCTCAGGCGGCAGCCGATGTGGCGCTCGTTGAACAGGGCGTGTTTGATGCACCGACGGACTACGAGCACACCGATACCTTCGACATTGGTGGCAAGACCACGGTTGACGAGGTCTGCAATGCCTCTGACCCCTACATCCAGTACCAGTTGTGCCGGGCATGGTTCCGGGTGGCGGACGTCTTTAAGACCCATCCACCTGAGTACGCCGTGGTCGAGCTCCAAGCAGTGATCCCTCAGGATGCGGTGCCCGGTCAGCCGCCTCCTACCCCGATCATTGATCCGGATCAGCCGGCGATCTGGGTGATCATGGAGCGCCAGTTGGCGACAACTCGTGTGCTGCCCTTCACCTACTTCCTCGTGTCCATCGCCGGGTTCGTCATCTTCGCCATGCTGTTGCACTACCGGGACAAGACGCTGGACCGGAATCTGGAGCAGGCTGCAGAAACACCAGCGGGGGTGTAGGAACCATGGGCCAGTACCTGCCCATCTTCGCCCTGCTCGTTCTCGCCGTGTTGTTCGGGGCAGGCAGTTTTGTGGCCTCTCGACTGCTGGCTCCCCGCCTGCCGACCAGCGCCAAGCTCGGCCCCTATGAATGTGGCATTGAGCCGTCGAGAGAACCTCCCCGCCGATTCAGCGTGCGGTTCTACCTCGTGGCCATGATCTTCATCGTCTTCGATGTCGAGGTGATGTTCCTCTTCCCCTTCGCCACCGTGCTCGACGACGTCGGCCTGTTCGGATTCGTGGCCGTCATGATTTTCTCGGTGGCCCTGTTCGAGTCGTTCCTCTACTTGTTGGGCAACGGGGCTCTTGAATGGGGTCCAACCGCCCGCAAGGTCCTGCCTGGCGCCGTCGCACCCGCCCGGACGGCGGCGACCACCGTTCGGCGAGTTGGCGCTGAGGGTCGCGAACCAGTCCCCGCCCTCGCTGGCTCGGCGGGCGAGGGAGGTGCTGCTGCGTGAGTAGCGACGACGGAATTCTGGAGGCCGGTCTGGAGGGCGTACCCCACAGTGTGTTGACCGCACCGCTGGAGGAACTGGTCAAGTGGGCCCGGGTCCGCAGCTGTATGCCCGCCACTTTCGGTCTGGCGTGCTGTGCCATT
>JALRFT010000052.1 GCA_023261915.1 Acidimicrobiales bacterium
GTGGGCGTCGGCGACTTGGTGCGCACCGCGCTGCGGATGCGACCCGACCGCATCATCGTCGGGGAGGTTCGGGGTCCCGAGGTGCTCGACATGCTCGTGGCCATGAACACCGGTCACGCCGGATCACTCTCCTCGGTTCACGCCAACTCCCCGACCGATGCACTGGGCCGGCTCGAGGCACTGGCGGTGGGGGCAGGGCGCAACCTGCCGCTCGAGGCCGTGCGGCAACACCTCCTCGCCGCGATCCACCTGGTTGTGCAGGTGGCTCGCACCACGACGGGCACCCGAAGGATCGTGGCGGTGGGTGAGGTGTGCGGTGGGCACGACGGCGGTCGACTCTCAACACGGACGTGGGTGCGTGGCGATGAGATCGTGGGTGGACCAGCGGCGACCCGCGCTCGCCTCGCGGCCTCTTCATGACCGTGCTCGTGGTCCTCGGTGGTGGCGTGCTCGTCGGCGTGGCCGGTGTGAGGGCCGGCGCACTTGGTTGGTTTGCCGGGCCATCGGGTGCTCTGTCGGGGGTCCGACGTCGACATCGACTTCGGCGGAGGAAGCCTGCTGGTGGTGACAGTGCTGTCGCCGTTGGTGATCTGGTGGCACTGCTCGACGCCGTCGGCCGGGCCCTGCGCAGTGGCCTGGGAGTCCACGGGGCGGTGCGCGCGGCCGTGCCGGTCGCCGGGATCCACGAGCGCGACCTCGACTCGGTCGTCACCGGTCTCGATCGGGGGGTGTCCCTCGCGTCAGCACTGGACCAGTGGCGCGTCCGTTCGGTCACCCCGGCGGTGGGTCTGGCCGCGGCAGTCCTGGCCTTCGGCCTGCACACGGGTGCGTCTCTGCCTCGTGCCGTCGATGGTGCGGCGGCCACGTTGCGCGAACGCCTCGCACTGCTCGGTGAGGTGCGGGTGCTCTCGTCGCAGGCGCGGGCCAGTGCCCTGGTGGTGGTGGGTGCGCCCGTGGCGTTCACGACGGTCGTGGCCCTCGCCGACCAGCGCATACCGGCGTTCCTCTTCGGCACCACCGGAGGGTGGTTCTGTCTCGCCACGGGGGCCGCCCTCGAGTTTGCCTGTGTGCGGTGGATGCGAGCGCTCGTGCGTCGGGCGGGGGCAACGTGACCTCCCGCCGAGGTGCGGTGCTCGCCGGGGTCACGATCGGGTGGTTGTGGTTCGGTCCGGTGCCAACGGTGCTGGCCGTCATTGGGGTGGTGGTTGCCACTGCGGCCGTTGAACGTTCTCGTCAGCGCCGACAGGCCGACCTCGTTCGTCGGGCACTGCCCGACGCCGTCGATCTGTGCCGTCTCGGGGCGGACGCCGGACTCACCACGGCGCAGGTGGTGGTCGCCGTGGCCGGGTATGGCCCGGCGCCGGTGGCCCGGGAACTCACGGCGGTGGTGGGTCGCACGTCTCGGGGAATGCGCCTCGTTGATGCGCTCGAAGGCCTTCGTCAGCATGCTCCTCTCGTTGCGCTGGCGGACGCACTGGTCGATGCCGAGCGTTACGGCACCCCCCTGGCCGCCGCCCTCACCCGCATCGCGGCCGACGCCCGTGACCAGCGCCGCCGGGATGCCGAGGTGCGTGCCCGCAGGTTGCCCGTGCAGATGCTCGCCCCGCTCGTGGTCTGCGCACTGCCGGCCACGGTGGTGCTCGCCGTGATCCCCGTGGTCGTCGTCGCCCTCGGCGATCTCACGTGGTGACCGATGTCGGTCACTGCGCTCATCGGTCCCGCCGATCTCCCGGACCAGCTGTGAGGAGTTTCATGTTCGCCAACCATCGTCCCGTTGTCGCCGGTGCAGATCATCCCGACCGTGGTCAGGCCACCGCCGAGTACGCCCTCGTCCTGCTCGGTGCGGCTGCGGTCGCGCTGCTCCTGATCGGCTGGGCCACCACCACCGACCAGATCAGCCGGCTGTTCGATTTCGTGATCGACCAGGTCATCGGCCGGTCGGGGTGAGTCCGGCCCCACGGCGGGCATCGGACGCCGCCCAGGCGACGGTGGAACTCGCCGTCGTTCTCCCCGTCGTCGTCTTGTTGATGCTGCTCGTCGTGCAGGTGGGTCAGGTCGTGTACCACCGGGTGCTCGTGGTCCACGTCGCCCGTGAGGTCGTGCGGGCGGCGTCGGTGTCGCCGCTGGCGCCAACCGCCACGGACGTGGCCCGACGTCACGGGCTTGACGCCGGGCGTATCACCGTCGAGGTCGGGGTCCCCGACGGGTCAGGGTTCGTGCGGGCCGCCGTGGCCTACGACGTTTCCACCGAGGTGGCCGTGGTGGGAGCGCTGTTGCCTGACGTCACGGTCGGTGCCGAGGCGACCATGTCGGTCGAGTGGACACGACGCAACACGTCACTCAAACCTCGGCGTCGACGATGGTCCGAAGCAGTCGGTGGGCACCGTCCTTGTCGAGGGGTTCGTTGCCGTTGCCGCACTTGGGCGACTGCACGCACGACGGGCAGCCGAGAGTGCACGAGCAGGAGGCGATCAACTCGCTCGTGGCCGTGATCAGTTCCTCGGCGCGATCAAAGGCCAGTTCGGACAGGCCCGCCCCGCCGGGGTGGGCGTCATGGATGAATACGGTGGGCAGACCGGTGTCGCTGTGCAGGGCGGTGGAGACGCCTCCGACGTCGGAGCGGTCGCAGATGGCGAACAGCGGCAGCATGCCGATGGCGGCAT
>JALRFT010000057.1 GCA_023261915.1 Acidimicrobiales bacterium
GGTCGCATCGAGCGTTTCGAACGCCGCTTCGGCCAGCGCAAGAAGTCGGCCGCCTCCGGCGACTGATCGGCGTACCGGACCGGTCCTGCCACGGGGCGAGGATCGGTCGGTGGAGTTGATGCTGTGACCTCCCTGCCTCCGGAGCAACGCGCCCGTCTCGTCGGCGCGAAATTTTCTTCCCTGATCGCCAGCCACAGCGGGCTGCACCCCGAGGTCACGGGGTTTCCCGGTGGCGCCGCCGCTCTCGTGGAGGGCACGGCGTGGGTGTTTCTCGACGACCGGCCTGCCACCGGACTCGGTGGTGCCCTGGCGTGGGCGATGCGCCACGAGGCGACGTCGCTTGCGGTTGTGGCTGACACCGACACGTCCCTGTTGGCCCGACGGGCCGCAGCCTTCGCTTTTCCCGTGACTGTGTGGCAGGTGGCGGGCACCGATCTGCAACCTGCCGAGGTCGCACCGATCCCCTCGGAGACCCCCGTCGACCCGGCCGAACTTGCCGCGGCGGCGACGCTCGCTGACGTGGGTGTCGAGGTCGTGATCGAACACGGCGTCGTGACCGGTGAGGTGCGCGGCCTCGAGGTGGCGAGAGTGGTCACCGTGAACGGCGCGGTCGAGGTGCACCCCGGGGTGGGTCGCAACGACCGAGACGGGCACGCCATGTTGCTGGGTTCAGATGGTGACGCCACGCAAGGGGGTGCCGCCCGCACCGCCCTCGAGAGGGTTGCTGCTGACATCCGCCGACTGCGCAGCGGTGTCGAAGCCGATCGGCACCCGCTGGGACGGATGGCCCGCAGTCGCTGGCTACGCCACGAGGTGGTGGTCCACCCCGACCTCGTGGGGGCCATGACGCTCGAACCGGTTCCCGGCACCGTGGAGCGCACCTCGGTTGGCGACGACGGGGGAGCGTTCGCGGTCGGACATGACGCGGCGGGTTCGGCAGTGGTGGTGGGGTGTTCGGTGGGGGTCGATCTCGATCTCGTACCAGCGGCGGCGGATGTGCAGATGGTCGCTGACGCCCGTTCGGGATCCTCGTCCCGCCTCGTGTTGGTCCTACCGACCCGCGACGACCTCGCCGTCACCCGGCGATTGGCTGCACTGCTGGGGGCACCAGCCACCATCGTCACCGTTCCCGATGACTGGTACACCGCAACGGGTGCCCTTCGGGGTGGGTGAGCGCCCTAGCCTTCACGTCATGCAGGATCGGTTGGAAGCGCTCGAGCGCGAACACGCGGCCATTGAGGTCAGCTTGGCCGATCCTGAAGTGATCGCCGACCAGGCTCGCTACACCGTTGCGGCTCGTCGGTATCACGAACTCGAAACGGTCGTGAACCTGATCCGTCGTCGACGTCAGATCGAAGGTGACGTGGCCGCAGCACGCGAACTGCTCACCGAGGTGGAGGCCGACGAGCGGGCAGCACTGACCGCCGAGGTGGAGCGCGGCGAGGCGGCGATCGGCGATCTCGACGCGGAGATTCGCATCGCCCTCATCCCGCCCGACCCCAATGACGGTCGGACGGTGATCATGGAGATCCGGGGTGCCGAAGGTGGTGAAGAGGCGAATCTCTTCGCCCGCGACCTCTTTGAGATGTACCGCTCATATGCGTCCCGCAAAGGTTGGCGGCTCGAGGTGCTCGAAGCCCAGCCATCCGATCTCGGCGGCTACGGCGAGATCACCTTCGCCGTGGCCGGTGACCGGGCGTGGACTCACCTCAGTCATGAGGGTGGTCCCCACCGGGTACAGCGGGTACCCGTCACCGAGTCTCAGGGCCGGGTGCACACCTCATCGGCCACGGTCACGGTCATGCCGGAAGCCGAGGAGGTGGACGTCACCATCGACCCTGCCGATCTCACCATTGACGTCTACCGGTCTTCGGGCCCGGGTGGTCAGTCGGTCAACACCACCGACTCGGCAGTGCGGGTGACCCATCTGCCCACCGGCATCGTGGTGTCTATGCAGGACGAGAAGAGCCAGTTGCAGAACAAGGCCAAGGCGTTGCGGGTCTTGCGCAGCCGGCTTCTCGCCGCCGAGCAGGAACGCCAGGCGGCCGACGCGTCGGCGGCGCGCCGCAGCCAGGTCGGGGGTGGCGGCCGGTCGGAGAAGATCAGGACCTACAACGTCAAGGAGAACCGCCTCACCGACCATCGCATCGGCCTGACGATCTACAAGCTCGATCGGGTCCTCGCCGGCGATCTCGACCTCGTCGTCGAACCGTTGATCGCTGACGCCCGGGCAGAGGCGCTGGCGGAGGGGAGTGACGGCGGGCCGAGCTCGTGACGGGCGAGGGCACCGTGGGTTGGGGCGAGGTTGTCCGTATCACTGCGGTGCGCCTCAGTCGTGGCGGGGTGACCAACGCCAACCAGGAGGCCCGCTGGTTGGCCGAGGAGGTCAGCGGCATCGCCTCCGGCGCCCTCGACAGTGAAACGGACACACCCGCCACGGCCGCAGCCGTGGCGCGGCTGGACACTCTCGTGGAACGCCGGTGTGGGGGTGAACCGTTGCAATATGTGTTGGGTCACTGGCCGTTCCGGACCCTCGACCTGATGGTTGACCGCCGAGTGCTTATCCCCCGACCGGAGACCGAGGCAGTGGTGGAACGGGCACTCAGTGAACTCGACACGCTGTCTGCCGCCCACCCCGGGCGGTCCCTCGTGGTCGTTGATCTCGGCACCGGATCGGGAGCGATGGCACTGAGCATTGCCACCGAACGACCCGCAGTCACGGTGATCGCCACCGACGTGTCAGCCGATGCACTCGCAGTGGCGGCGGCCAACCTGGCGGGGTTGGGAATGGCCGGTCACGGTGTCACCTTGGCCCATGGGTCGTGGTTCGACGCGCTCGCTGAGACTCAGGCGGTGCCGGGCGAACTCGATCTGGTCGTCGCCAATCCTCCCTACGTGGCTGTCGGTGATGCGTTGCCCCCCGAGGTCGTCGATTTCGAACCTTCTGGTGCGCTGGTGGCGGGCGCCGCCGGAACCGAGGACCTCGTCGCCATCATCGATGGTGCCCGCCACTGGCTGGCCGACGGTGGGGTGCTCGTCGCTGAGTGTGCCCCGACCCAGGCCGCCGAACTGGTGGAGCACGCGCTGGTGGCGGGGTACTCCCACGCCGAAATGGGGAAGGATCTCACCGGACGGGATCGCATGGTCGTGGCTCGATGGGGCGGGTCCTGAGCCGTCCCGCCCGGGGCCCCGGCCGGTAGGCTGAACCCATGTTCGGAAAGCGCACGAAGGTGTCCGGTGACGACAAGGCCCAGTTCGCTCTCGCCGTGGCCCTGCGGGACGTGGCGTTCTTTGAGGGGTTCGAACCCGGTGAACTCGAACGGGTGGCTGGTCTCGCCGAAGAGGTGGAGGCGCTGCCCGGTGCGGTGATCATCGACCAGGGTCGAGTCGGTCAGGAATGCTTCGTGGTGCTCGGCGGTCAGGCCACGGTCTTCGTCGGTGACGAGGTGGTGGCCTCCATCGGCCCGGGCACCATGATCGGGGAGATGGCACTCGTGGATCATCGGCCCCGCTCAGCCTCGGTGGTCGCCGAGACCCCGATGCGGCTCGTGGCCTTTGACACGGACGCCTTCAGTCGGCTGATGAATGAGATGCCCAAGGCCCACGACCGGGTGATCGCCATGCTGGCCGCCCGTCTCCAAGCCAACCGCGAACGCATCAACGACTGAGCTCGCCGGCCACCGCCGGAGTTGCTAGTCGCTCAGATGCAGGCCGCCGTCGGCATCGACCGTGATGGCTGCCCCCACGAACTCCCCAGTTTCGAGTTCGGCCATGAGCCCCGGGTCAGAGCTGTGGGCCCAGCCACGTTGCCCCTCAGCGGTGAGACAGGCGGCGAGCGCCGTCTCCGGTGCCTCCCGGCCGTGCATCACGGTGTACGCCTCGAGCGTCGCCGATCCGGAGAAGTTCTCGGCCGCCGAGCGTTGGGGCAGGGCGTCGACCTCCTTTTGGCAGTTCTCCCAGCGGTAGGGGACTGAGGGCGGTCGGGTGCCATACAGCCCGAAGGCGTGCTTGGTGATGTAGCCACCGTTGGCGCTCACCAGTCCCAGTGCCCCCTCGTCGTTGCGCACGACGTCGGCCATGGTGGCAATCGAGTGGGTCACGTAGTTGTTCCACGGGCCCCCAGCGAAGCTCATCCCCCCGGTGACGGTGAGTTGGCGGTCGAGGCCGAAGCCGAGCTCACGTGCAGCGATCTGCACAGCGGACGGGAAACATGAATAGAGGTCGACGTGGCCGACCTCGTCGGGTCCCACACCGGCAAGTTCGAACAGGCGTGCCCCGGCGAGTCGGATGGCGGGGGAGGAGAACAGGTCCCAGCGCTGGGAGACGAACCAGTGATCGTGGGCGTCGGTGCCAGCCCATGGGAATACCCAGCGGTCCGTTGGCACCCCGGCGGCCCGGGCCGCTCCGGCGGAACACAACACCAGCGCCGCGCCCTGTTCCACGTTGTTGTTGGAGTTCATGAGCTTCGTGTAGGGGAACCCCACCATGCGGTTTGACGGTGAGGGGGTCGCCACTTCTTCGGCGGTGAACTCACTGCGGATCCAGGCGTGGGGATTCGTCGCCGCCACCGCACTGAAGCCACTCCACAGTGCGCCGAGTCGTCGGCGGTGTTCGTCCACGCTGAGGCCAAGGTGGGCTCGCAGCGCCACGTCGAACATGGGGTACACCTGCACCGGCATGAACACCCCGCGCCCGATCTCGGCCGGTGACGACAGGTCGGGATCATTGCGACCGTAGATCTCGGTGGGTCGCACGTCGTCGGCCTGCACCTCCCAGCCGAGACCTCCCTCAGCCCGGGCGGCGGCGCGCGAGCGCCACGCCTCGGCGCCGCACACCACGACGACGTCAGCTGCACCGGCGGCGATATCGACACACGCCTTGTTGACCATGGTCTGGGGGTAGTTCCCCCCCATCACCGTGAGGCCAGTGTGTGACGGGGAGGCTCCGATGCGGGCGGCGACGGCGGCGCCCGGGTCCCGGTAGGGCCACGAGAGGATGTTCATCACCCGGATGCTGTCCACGCTGCGGGCGAGACTGGGGGCACCGGCATCGGCGAACGCCGTCGTGGTGGCCACCGCCATCAACTCCGCAGGCTCAAGGGCCGCTTCCCCCTGATCGACCCGCTGACTGATCTGGCCGACCCCGATGAGGACGGGGGTCCGGTCATCGACGTTGTGGTTGGTGGTCACTGGTCCTCCCCGGCTGGCGGGTGTCCATTCGGTGCGCTGGATTCGCAGGCTACGGATCCTCTGGCTCATCGGGGAAATCCCCTCTCGGGTGCTCGGTACACTCGCCCCATCGACCCTTCACCGACCTGTGTTCGCCGTCTGGCTCCGTCCTCGGGAGATGCATCCGTCACCCCCGGGGACCCAATGGTCCCCGGACGCCACATCACCGGGCCGATCCGGTCCATGATGGGCACTGTCGCCGACCGTCCACTGACCACTGGAGTGAGCACGTCATGACCTGGCCCACCGACCGTGACACCGAGGTGTTCGACCTGATCGATCGTGAGATTGATCGTCAGAACACGACCCTCCAGTTGATCGCCTCGGAGAACTTCACCTCGCCCGCCGTAATGGAGGCCACCGGGTCGGTGTTCACCAACAAGTACTCCGAGGGTTATCCCGGCAAGCGGTACTACGGCGGTAACGAGGTCGTTGACGTCGTGGAGGACCTCGCCCGTGAGCGGGTGAAGGCGCTCTTTGGCGCTGAGCATGCCAACGTCCAGCCCCACTCGGGTGCCAACGCCAACATGGGGGTGTACCTCGCCCTGCTCAAACCGGGCGACACGGTGATGGGGCTGAGCCTCGATCATGGCGGTCACCTGACCCACGGGTCGCCCGTCAACGCCAGCGGGATGCTCTACCGGTTCGTGGCCTACGGCGTGAGCCCGTCCGACGAGCGGATCGACTACGACCAGGTGCGTGACATCGCGCTGGCCGAGCGGCCCAAGATGATCATCGCGGGGGCCACGGCCTACGCCCGCATCATCGACCCTGAGCCGTTCCGGGCCATCGCCGACGAAGTGGGGGCGTACTTCATGTTCGACGCTGCCCACATCGCCGGACTCATCGCCGGTGGAGCGCACCCCAACCCCGTCCCCTTTGCCGACGTGGTCACCTTCACGACCCACAAGACGCTGCGCGGCCCGCGCGGCGGCTGCATTCTTTCAACAGCCGAGCTTGCCCCCGCCATCGACAAGGGCATCTTCCCGGGCCTTCAGGGTGGCCCCCTCGAGAATGCCGTTGCAGCCAAGGCAGTGGCATTCCGTGAGGCGTCCCAGCCCGAGTTCGCCACCTACGCCCGGGGCATCGTGGACAACGCCTCAGCGCTGGCAGCAGCAATGGCAGGAGAAGGGTTCCGTCTTGTTTCCGGAGGAACCGACAACCACCTCGTGCTCGCTGACCTGCGGACCTTCGACGACGATCTGACGGGCAAGGTCGCCCAGGACGTCCTCGATTCAGTCGGTATCAGCCTGAACAAGAACACCGTGCCTGACGATCCCCGTTCGCCGTTCGTCACGAGCGGGATGCGCCTGGGTACGCCGGCGGTCACCACCCAGGGCATGGGGACGGCCGAGATGGCCGACGTGGCGGCGCTGACGGCCCGGGCGTTACGGCACCGTGACGACCCTGCGGTGCTCGCCGGGGTCCGTGACGAGGTCGTGTCGCTGTGTGCCCGGTTCCGCCCGTACGCCGCTGTGTCGGCCCCCGCAGCGGGCTGATCCCGGGGACTCCCGGCTGAACTGATCGCGCCTTCCCGTGCCCACTATTCCCGCCTACCTCGTGGTCGTGGTGGTGGCCGGTGTCGTGACGCTGGCGGTGACACCGCTCGTGCGGCGGGCGGCGGTCCGTTTCGGTGCCGTGGTCCGACCCGACGAACGTCGCGTCCACGAACGACCGACGCCGACCCTCGGGGGTGTTGCCATGTTCGCCGGCCTGTTGGCCGGTATGGGCACGGCGTGGTTCATGGGGGCGTTCGACGAGGTCTTCGCCGGGAACACTGAACCGCTGGGTCTCGTGGTGGCGGCCGCCATCATCTTGTTGGTCGGGGTCATCGACGACATCGTGGAGGTGTCCGCCCCGGCCAAGGTTGCGGGCACGGTGTTGGCGGCGAGCGTGCTCGTGCTGTCGGGGGTGAGCATGCTCAACTTCCGGGTCCCCTTCGCCGGGATCATCGTGCTCTCACCCGACTGGTCGTATCTGATCAGCGTGCTGTGGGTGCTCGGCATGGTGCAGGCGGTGAACCTCATCGACGGTCTCGATGGGCTCGCCGCCGGCATCGTTGCCATCGCCGCCGGGACGTTCTTCCTCTACTCCCTGCGGCTCACCGACGAGGGCCTTCTGGCCGCCTCGACCGTCGCCCCTCTCGTCTCGATCGTGGTCGTCGGCATCTGCATCGGCTTCCTACCGTGGAACCGGCATCCGGCACGGATCTTCATGGGGGACGGCGGGGCGCTCATGCTGGGTCTGCTCATGGCCGCCGCCACGATGATGGTGGGGGGTCGCACCGACCAGGAGTTCAGCGGTCAGACCTTCTTCTTCTTCGCCCCGCTCTTCATCCCGCTTCTCATTCTCGGTGTTCCCATCTTGGACACGGCGTGGGCCATCGTCCGCCGGGCGGCGAATCGCCAGGGGGTGGCCACTGCGGACAAGGATCACCTCCACCACCGCCTCATGCGGCTTGGTCACGGTCATGGTCGAAGCGTGGCGATTCTCTGGGTGTGGACGCTGCTGCTGTCGGGGTTCGTGCTCGTGCCGACCTACACCGGACGGGGAAACGCCGTCGTCCCGTTCGTGATTGCGGCTCTGGCTCTACTGCTCTACACCGTGCTCCATCCCAGCGTTCGGGCGGGGCGAAATGGTGACGCTGCGGGGGTCGATGGGGACGGCCCGCCCGAGTCCGGGGACGCTGACGCTGGGGTGATCACAGGACCCGACACACCTCCGGACCAGCCGGTGACACCCCCCGGGAGAACATCGTCGTGAGGCGCCCCGACCTGCCCGGGGGACGGCCCGGTTCAACTTGCGAGAACCCGTTCGCGGCACCTAGTTTGCGAAACGATTCACAAGTGCGAAAGCACCGTGAACGAGCGGAGTAGGCGCTGGGCCGGTGCGGTCCGGTCTCGAGAGGCTGACGTGGACGACGGACGACGAGGCGAGTTCTCCAAGGGCTTGCGGCGCAGCAGCGGGTCATACGAGCTGGTGTTCTCTTCGGCGTTGTTGGCGCTCATCGGGTTCGGTCTGGACCGCTGGCTCGGAACGGGTCCGGTTCTGGTGATCGTGTTCGCCATCGCCGGGTTCGCCGGGGCCAGCATCAAGCTCTACTTCGGCTACAAGTACGAGATGGAACGGCTCGAGGAGGGCGCACCGTGGACAGCACGCTGATCGCCCGTGACGACGGCCCGGCCGTCGAGATGCACATCGCACTCGACCTGCTCCGTCGTGCGTTGTGGGTCGCCCCCGTCCTCATCGTCCTCTTCGGCGCCATTTGGGGCCTGCCCGGAGCGGCGTCGACCGCCTACGCCATCGTCCTCGTCGTGGCGAACTTCCTTTTGGCCGCCGCCCTGCTGTCGTGGACCGCTCGGATCTCGTTGAGCCTCATGATGGCCACGGCACTCTTCGGTTACCTCGTGCGGCTCGCCATCATCTTCGCCGCCGTCTGGATCGTGCGCGATGCTGCGTGGGTGGAAATCGTTCCCCTTGGCATCGCCATCGTGGTAACCCATCTCGGTCTGTTGTTCTGGGAGATGCGTTATGTCTCCGCCACCCTGGCCTTTCCCGGCCTCAAGCCTGCGACGAAGGGATCCTGACCCGTGTTCGGACTTGAATACCCCTCCATTCAGCTGCTCGTGGAGTGGCCCGAGTTCTTCAATCAGGGAGCCTGGTACGGGTTCAACAAGATCACCCTCATCAACGTGCTCGCCGTGGTGCTCACGGCCTGCATCTTCTTGATCGGCAACAAGAAGTCGCTCGTGCCCCACGGCATGCGCAACCTCGCCGAGTCGGCGGTCGACTTCCTCGACAAGGGAGTATTGCAGCAGGCCATCGGTCACGGTGGCGAGAAGTACCTGCCCTACGTCGCCGCCATCTTCTTCTACGTGTTCTTCGGCAACATCTTTGAGGTCATTCCGACCTTCCAGATGCCGGGGAACGCCCGCATGGCCACCCCGATCTTCCTCGGCGTTATGACCCTCGTGTTCTTCGTGGCCGTCGGTCTCAAGCACCAAGGCCCCAAGTACTTCATCAACGCCTGCTTCCCCCCCGGTGTGCCCAAGGCGCTGTACCTGCTCGTCGCCCCCATCGAGTTCCTCTCGACGTTCATCGTGCGGCCGTTCTCCCTCGCGGTCCGGCTCTTTGCCAACATGCTCGCCGGGCACATCCTGATCGTGACCTTCGCCGTGCTGACCGCTGCTCTGTGGGGCCTCAGCCTGTCGCTGGTCATTGTTCCGTTCTCGTTCTTCATGCTGGTCGCCATGACCGGATTCGAGATCATGGTCTCGTTCCTCCAGGCCTACGTGTTCGCCATCCTGGCGGCCGTGTACATCGGTGGTGCGATGCACCCCGAGCACTGATCCTGTCCAACCAACGCCGGTTCGCCGGCCCTGACCCCACACCACCGCTGCGGCGGTGGACCCACACCACGAGGAGAAAGACAAACCGATGAGCGTGCTTGCAACGATCGCCCAGGCCACCGAAACCGGTGCGCTGACGGCCGCCGAGTTGAAGAACAACGCCGCTGCCTCCGGTGCCGGCCTGGCCTATGGCCTCGCCGCCATTGGCCCAGGCATTGGCATCGGCTACTTGGTCGGCCAGTCCGTCCAGGCCATGGCCCGTCAGCCCGAGGCTGCCGGCACTGTGCGGACCACCATGTTCTTGGGCATCGCCTTCACCGAGGCGTTGGCCCTGATCGGCTTCGTGGTCTTCATTCTGTTGAAGTTCGCTTGATCCAACGGCCCGGGGCGGCCACACGATGTTGTGGCCGTCCCCGGTCGAGGACCTGACGAACTGATACTTCAAACCGAGACTTCTGACGAGAGGAGCTGGCGTGTCCTACGCCGCCATGGCAGTACTGGGATCAGGTGGGGCGACGACGACTGAAACCGTCAACCCCATCCTTCCGGTCGACAACGAACTGTTCTGGGGCGGACTCATGTTCATCGTGCTGTGGGCACTGATGAAGTGGGTCTTCCTGCCACCGGTGCAGCGCACCATGGCAGCTCGCGCCGACAAGGTCCGTGACGATCTCGCCGCTGCCGACGAGGCCGCTGCGTCTGCCGCCCATGAGGCTGCCGCCTACGACCAGAGTCTCGCTTCGGCCCGTGCCGAAGCCGTCCGCATCATCGAGGAGGCTCGCACCGAGGCCGAGATGGAGCGTCGCCGCCTCGTGGGCGACGCTGAGGCGGAAGCGGCCTCCCTGCGAGCGGCGGCGGCCGCCGAGGTGGCCGAAGCCAAGCGGTCCGCCCTCGCCGAACTCCGTGACGGCGTCGGTTCGGTGGCGGTCAGTGCCGCATCGGCTGTCGTGAACCGACAACTTGACCCCGCCGCCCAGCAGTCACTGGTGCAGCAGTACCTCGACCAGGCCGCATCGGCCAACTGACGACCCACAGGATCTGGAGCGCATCGTGAACAACCTGCTCATCCTCGCAGCCGGAGGCCAAACAGAGAACTACGCCCATCTGCCGCCGATCAACGAATTGATCTGGGGGGCCATCGCCTTCTTCCTCGTGGTGGGGCTGTTGGCATGGAAGGGCGGTCCTTCGATCAAAAAGGCATGGAACGGCCGCATCGAGCGGATCCAGAGCGAACTGGATCAGGCTGAGGAGACACGTGGCAAGGCCGAGGCGGAACTCGCTTCGGTGCGAACCAGTATCGCCAATGTCGACGCCGAGCGCGACCGCATCCTCACCGAGGCCCGCCAGAGCGCGGCGACCCTCAAGGCCCAGTTGATTGAGCGGGCCACGGCCGAGGCCGCCGAGGTCCGGGTGCGTGCTGCGGCCGACATTGAGGCCTCACGGGCCCAGGCCATGGCCGACCTCAGTGCTGAGGTTTCCGCCCTCGCCATGGGTGCCGCCGAGGAGGTTGTGAAGTCCAACCTCGACGCCGAAACCCACCGCGGTCTCGTGGAGGCCTACATCTCGAAGGTGGGTTCGTCATCGTGATTGACCGTTCCGATCTCTACGCCGAAGCGATGATGTCGGTGATCTGGGCCGAGGGCTCAGCCAACGAGGTCACCGACGAACTGTTCCGCCTGGCCCGGGTCATCGACGCCAACGATGAACTGCGCAGCTCACTCGAGGATCAGCGCATCCCCGCGGCCCGACGCCAGCAGATCGTCGAGGATCTCCTCGACGGCAAGGCCAGCCCGGTCACCACTGCGCTCGTGTCGCTCGTGGTCGCCAACGGGCGTGTGCGCGACCTCGTCGGCATCGTCGACCGTCTGGTTGCCCTCTCGGCCAGTCGCACCAACCGCCAGATCGCCGAGGTTCGCTCGGCCGTGGAACTTGACGACGATCAGAAGCGTCGACTGGCTGAGGCCCTCAAGGTCTCGACCGGCCTCGACGTGGAGGTCGTCGTGGTGGTGGACCCGAGCGTGATGGGTGGCCTCGTCACCCAGATCGGGGACACCGTCATCGACGGCAGCGTCCGCAGCCGTCTGACCCAGCTCCGCGAGAACTTCTAACCCGCCAACACTACGAACTGATCGAGGATTCCCATGGCTGAACTGACCATCAGCACCGCCGACATCACCGAGGCACTGCGCAAGAACCTGGAAGGCTTCAGCCCTGAGCTGGAGGCCAAGCAGGTCGGCCGGGTGCTCGAGGTGGGTGACGGTATTGCCCGGGTGTCGGGCCTGCCCGACGCCGCTGTCAACGAGCTCCTTGAGTTCGAGTCGGGGGCGGTGGGCCTCGCCCTTAACCTCGACGAGGACTCCATTGGCGCGGTGGTGCTCGGTGCCACCGAGGCGTCGTCCGCCATCGACGAGGGATCGGCTGTTCGCTCGACGGGGCGCATCCTGTCAGTGCCGGTGGGTGACGCCATGTTGGGTCGTGTGATCAACGCCCTCGGCCAGCCCATCGATGGTCGGGGTCCCATCCAGGGTGCCATCAACCGCCGCATGGAGATCCAGGCGCCGGGCATCACCGGCCGTAAGCCCGTGCATGAGCCGCTGCAGACCGGCATCAAGTCGATCGACGCCATGACCCCCATCGGCCGTGGCCAGCGTGAACTCGTCATCGGCGACCGCAAGACCGGCAAGACGGCGGTGTGCCTGGACTGCATCATCAACCAGAAGCAGTACTGGGGCACCGAGGATGCAGTGGTGTGCATCTACG
>JALRFT010000219.1 GCA_023261915.1 Acidimicrobiales bacterium
CCCGAAACAAGAAGAAGCCGTCCCAGAAGCTGATCGTCCGGCGTCGCCGGTCGCGGCGGTAGGAAACAGGAGCCCGGATGCCCCGCAGCCTCAAAAAGGGACCGTTCGTCGACGACCACCTGCTCCGCACGGTGGACGCCCAGAACGAGTCCGGAGACAAGCGAGTGATCAAGACGTGGTCACGCCGTTCCACCATCATCCCCGACATGGTGGGTCATACCCTCGCCGTCCACGATGGCCGCAAGCACGTCCCGGTGTACGTCACCGAGTCAATGGTGGGTCACAAATTGGGTGAGTTCGCCCCGACCCGTACCTTCAAGTTCCACGCTGGCCAGGAGCGCAAGGGACGCCGATGACCGCGACCAAGACCAACGAACGTCCGGGGACCCGGGCCCAGCACCGTTACGCACGGGTTTCGGCCTACAAGGCCCGCGTCGTTCTCGACCTCATTCGCAACGAGCCGGTATCCACCGCTCTCGAGATCCTCGATTCCGTCGAGCGCGACGTGGCCAACACCATTCGTAAGGTGCTCGACTCGGCCGTAGCCAACGCCGAACACAACGATGGCCAGGTGGCCGAAGAGCTTGCTGTTGTGGCTTGTTTTGCCGATGAGGGCCCGACGTTGAAGCGGTTCCGGCCTCGTGCCCGTGGTCGTGCCAGCCGCATTCGCAAGCGCACCTGCCACATCACCGTCATCGTGGCCCGGATGGATGACGCAGAGCTTGAGCGTCTGCAGGCCCGCGTGGCTGCGGGCGGCCGAGCGGGGAGTGCCCAGGCTGCTGCTGCGGCCCGCCGGGAGCGTGTGGCCCGCAGCCGGGCCGCCAAGGCTGAACGAGCCGCTGAACACGAACACGATCATGACCACGATCACGACCACGATCACGAGGACGTTGAGACCGACACTGAGGCAACCGCAGTCGAGGCCCAGGAGGCCGAGAGTGTTGATGCTGTCGAGGCAGAGGCCGCTGCCGAGGTTGCGGTGACCGACGAGGTCGAGGAATCCGAAGAGGCCGACGCCGATGACGAGAGCAAGGACGACGCCTGATGGGACAGAAAGTCAACCCCTACGGTTTCCGCCTCGGGATCACCACCGACTGGAAGTCACGTTGGTTCGCCGACCGCAAGGACTACGGCAAGTTCGTCATTGAGGACTGGAAGATCCGGGACTACATCATGGAGCAGCTCCCCAACGCTGCGATCAGCCGCATTGAGGTTGAGCGGACCCGCGATCGGCTCCGTATCGACGTCCACACGGCCCGGCCGGGCATTGTGATCGGCCGGCGCGGCGCCGAGGCCGACAAGTTGCGCGCCGGGCTCACGGCCATCACGGGCAACAACAAGGTGCAGTTGAACATCCAGGAGATCAAGCAGCCTGAGCTCGATGCGGCGCTCATCGCCCAGGGTGTCGCCGACCAGTTGGCGGGACGGGTGGCGTTCCGACGGGCCATGAAGCGCGCCGTGCAGAATGCCCAGAAGGCTGGAGCGCTCGGTATCCGGGTGCAGTGTTCAGGTCGTCTCGGCGGTTCGGAAATGGCTCGTACCGAGTGGTACCGCGAGGGCCGGGTGCCGCTGCACACACTGCGGGCCGACATTCTCCGGTATCGCGACAACCTCAGCGTGGACGTGCGCGGCGAGCCCTGGCGGCAGTGGATCAAGCAGTCGCTGGCGGAGAACAAGCCCTACGACAAGTTCGTCTACGAGATGCTCACGGCAGAGGGGCTCATCTGGGACAACCCCGCCACCGGGTACCTGCACCGCGATCCTGGGATGCCGCTGGACAACGTCAACAACACGATCCGCATCTTCCTGGGAACGAGAATCGGCTGTGCCCAGTGCCACAAC
>JALRFT010000143.1 GCA_023261915.1 Acidimicrobiales bacterium
TCGCCGACGCCGGGTTGGCCGCTGCCGACATCGACGGCGTGGCCTGTGCGGGGGTCTCCCCCACCGAGGTGGCCTTCGGGCTCGGCATCACCCCGGGCTGGGTGGACGGCACCATGGTCGGCGGTTCGTCGTTCATGCTCCATGTCCGCCACGCTCTCGCCGCCCTTGAGGCCGGCCTCGCCACCTGTGTCCTCATCACCCATGGCGAGAGCGGCCGCAGCCGAGTTGGGGGCCCACCGATGGGCCGGCGTGCCCCCCTCATCGAACAGTTCGAACTTCCCTACGGCGTGATGGGGCCTCCGACGATGTTCACCCTGCCGGTCGTGGCATGGATGGACCGCTTCGGTGTGACCGAAGAGGACCTCGCCAGTGTTGCCGTCGCCCAGCGGCAGTGGGCGGCGATGAATCCGCGGGCCCTGCGACGCGAACCCCTTGACGTCGACGATGTCCTCAACTCGACGATGGTGGCGTGGCCGTTCCGCAAGTTGATGTGCTGCTTGGTCACCGACGGTGGTGGCGCCCTCGTGCTCACCACGACCGATCGGGCGGCCGACATGGCCGGCCGCAGCGTGCACGTGCTCGGCACCGGGGAGGCGGCCGAGACACCCATGATCAGCCAGATGGCCGAACTGACGTCATCACGCGCCTTTCGTATCGCCGGGGGGCGAGCGTTGGCCGAGGCCGGCATCGGCATTGGGGACATCGACCACCTCATGGCCTACGACGCCTTCGTGCACACCCCCTGCTACGCCCTCGAGGCGCTCGGGATCGTCGGACCGGGAGAAGGAGCGGCGTTCGTGGCTGCGGGAAACACCGTGCCCGGCGGTCGCCTGCCCATGAATACCAACGGCGGTGGGCTCTCCTACACCCACACCGGGATGTACGGCATGTTCGCCCTGCAAGAGAGCGTCCGTCAGGTCCGTGGCACTGCTCCCGCCCAGGTTCAGCCCGCCCACGGTCGCGGTGTGGAGATCTCGGTGGCCCACGGCGTCGGCGGAATGTTTGCCGCCAGCGGCACCATCGTGTTGGGTTCGAGCGCAACGTGAGCCGCACCGACCGCACCGATTTCGACACCCTCGCCGTCTGCGCCCCCGGGGTCGAGCCGCTGCTTGACGCCGAACTTGCCGCCCTCGGAATTCGCCGCCGACGCGTGGTGCGCGGTGGGGTCGAGGCCGTGATGCGCCAACGTCAGCTCTACGCCGCCAACCTGTGGCTGCGCACTGCCACCCGCGTCCTCGTTCGGGTGGAGACCTTCGGGGCGGGAACGTTCCACGAGCTCGAACGCAACGCTGCGCTCATTGACTGGCAGCGATGGATACCTGCGGGCGCCGCCGTGAGCTTCCGGGTCACCTCGCACCGGTCCCGACTCGATCACACCGTGGCCATCGCCGAGCGGCTCGCCGCCGCATCGGGGGCCGAGTTGGCGACCACTGGTGACCGGCGCGACGACGAATCGCCAGATGACTCAGCACCGGTGGCTCGGTTCGTGGTCCGACTCGATCGCAACCAGTGCACCCTGAGTGCCGATTCTTCGGGCGAACCGCTGCACCACCGCGGCTGGCGACGCCAGGTGGCCAAAGCTCCCCTTCGTCCCACCCTCGCTGCGGCCATGCTGGCCGCCGTGGGGTGGCCCACCAACCCGTCACCGGCAGGTCGCGTGATGTTCGCCGACCCGTTCTGCGGGTCGGGCACGCTCGCCATCGAAGCCGCCCTCGCCGCCACCGGCCAACCACCGTCGCCGGGTCGAACCTTCGCCTTCATGGACTGGGCCGATTTCGCGGCGGGCACCTGGGCGAGTGTCACGGCAGTCAGCAGCCTCGACGACGGACCCGTGCCACTGATCGTGGCAGCCGATCGTGACGCAGGTGCGGTGGCAGCCACCGTGGCCAATGCCGGGCGAGCCGGGGTGGCGGAACTGCTCTCCGTCACCTGTGCCAGCGTCTCCGCCTTCGCTCCCCCACCCGGCCCGCCACCGGGGCCAGACGACGTGGCGTGGGTGGTGACCAACCCACCGTGGGGTGGCCGACTCGACAGTGGTGGGGACCTGCGGGACCTCTATGCCACCTTCGGTCAGGTGATGCGGGAGCGCTTCACCCGATGGCGGGTGGCGATGCTCGTCACGGACCGACACCTCGCCGCCCACACCGGTCTCGGACTCGACCACGCTCTGGTTACCACTTCCGGCGGCATCGGTGTGCAGCTGCTCGTCACTGGCCCGATCGGCGAGAAGCGAGATGGGCCTCGGCGTCGGCGAGCACCCGGCGGGCCGACCCGACCGCGTCGGGGTTCACCGAAACCGACGTGATGCCGAGTTCCACGAGGATTGCAGCGAACTCCGGGTCGTTGGACGGCGCCTGACCGCACAGCGACGACGTGATCTTCGCCCGGCGGGCACCAGAGATGATGCGACTGATGGCGTCCATCACGGCCGGGTCCCGCTCGTCGAACAGATCGGCACAGGTGGTCGAGTCCCGATCCACCCCGAGCACGAGTTGGGTGAGGTCGTTGGTGCCGATCGACACGCCGTCGATACCGAGCCCGGCGTACTCCACATGAGCGCGCAGGACAAGGCCGCCGTGCTCGCCGAGGCGCTGCCCTGGCTGGAGAGGTTCCGCGGCGCCACCGTGGTGGTGAAGTACGGCGGCAACGCTATGACGGATGACGGCCTCAAGCAGGCCTT
>JALRFT010000218.1 GCA_023261915.1 Acidimicrobiales bacterium
CTGCGGGCGTGTCTGCGAATCACCCGGGCATTTGGAACCGGTTCGGAAATCGCCACGGCACTGACGCTTCGGGCAGACAGTCCCCGTGTGGACCTGGCGTTGGATATCGACTGGCACGAGTCCGAGCGTCTCCTGTCACTCATCATTCCTGCTGACGTCCACACCGAGACCGCCACCTGCGACATCCAGTTCGGCAACGTGCGTCGACCCACCCACGCGTCCAGTCCGTGGGACGCCGCCAAGTTCGAGGTTTGCGCCCACCGCTACGTCGATGTCGCCGAGCCCAACTTCGGGGTCGCCGTTCTCAACGACGGCCGCTTCGGCCACAGCGTGTTCGACGGCCAGGTCAGCGTGTCGTTGCTGCGCGCAGCCCGCTTCCCCGATCCCGATGCTGACCAGGGTCGGCACCAGGTCACCATCTCCCTTCTGCCGCATGGTCCCGGACTCCACGAGGTCCTCGCCGAAGCGGCAGCCCTCAACATGCCACTGCGGGTCGTTGCCGGATCGGAGCCGCAGGCGCATGACACCTCCGCCGCCTTCATCACGGTTGACCACCCCGGGGTGGAGCTGAGTTGTGTGAAACGAGCCGACCGGGTCGGGGGCGATCCGGGCGAGGCCCTCATCGTCCGGCTGTGGGAGGCGTGTGGTGATCGCGTGCAGGTCACCATCTCCGCCGCAGATGGCATCACTGGCGCTCACCGATGCAACGCTCTCGAAGAACCCACCGCCGAGGCTGAGGCGGGACTGGTCGTGGCGGACGGTGCGGTCACTCTCACCTTGCGACCGTTTGAACTGGTCACGCTACGCCTCGACCCCTGAGGCAGGGGGCGAAACCCCGGCGTGTTCGACGGTGACGTCACTCGAGTGCCATCACCATACTTATGGTACCATCCGCGCAACCGCAGGAGAGGCCTGCGGGACGGGTTGATTCGAGACCAACAACGGTCTGGGGCTCGAACCGCACAGAGGAGTAACGATGACAACCCCTTCCAGCACAACGGTCCGCCGGTTCGTCGGCCTCCTGATCGCTGCAACGCTCGTGACCAGCGGCGCACTCTTCGCCAGTCAGCCCATCGGAGCCCAGCCGGTTGATTCCTCCTGGGTGACCACCTCGTTGCCCGAGGGAGAGGTCGGTCAGCCCTACAGCGTCGACATCGTCGTCAATACCGCCACTGACACCACCGGCTGTCAGATTGAGAACCTCCCCAACGGCCTGACCTACACCCCAACGAGTGTCAGCCCGCCCCTCACGCCGGGCCAGTGGGTGTGCGGGACCATCTCCGGTACGCCGACCGATTGGGAAACCCGGTCCGTTTCCGCCGTCATCACCGGTTCGATCATCGGTGGCCCCACCGCCAGCTGGGACCTCGTGGTGAATCAGGCACCCCAGCCGTCCACCACCCGGCCGGCCCCTTCCACCACGACAACCTCAGGTAGCGGGTCAGACAGCGACCCCGCAGTGGCCCGACCGGCCTACACCGGTTAACCACCTTCCGAGGAGCGGTCCGCAACACCGCTCGGAGATCTCCGCTTCCCCACTACGTCACCCGACATGGGCCGGTTCGCCCTGCACCAACTGAACCAACGGGCGTCGACCTTCACCACTGGATCACTCGTGGTCATGGCGGTGGTGAAGGTCAGGCACGTGGTGGTGGCGATGACGAACCGCCTCATGACGGTGCGGGTGGGCGTGGCGTCCGGTGAACCCATCCTCGTGATGGTGGTCGTGATGGCCGTCGTCGTGAACGTGTTCATGGTCATGGAACTGCACCTCATGCCAGTGCTCATGATCGTGGCCCGACCGCAACGAGAAGAGGACCCCAACACCAGCCAGCACGGCGGCGACAATCTGGACAATGGTGACCGGCGATTCGGCCAGCACCCAGGCCAGGCCAGCCCCGAGGAATGGCGCCGTGGAAAAGATCACCTGACCACGGGCGGCTCCCAGGTCGCGAGCGCCCTGTACCCACAGCGTGATGGACACCCCGTACCCCAACGCCCCGATGAGCAACGCCATGGCGATGTTCCCCGCCGACGGCAGCGAGGTTCCACCGAGCGCAAGACCCAGTACGAGGTTGGTGGTGCCACCGACCACCCCCTTAACCAAGGTGACCTGCTGCGGTGAGAGCTGATCAATGCCAGCCGTCACGTTGTTGTCGACGCCCCAGCACACACACGCCAGCGCCACGAGGACCGCTCCGGAGCTCAATCCCAGCGTCGGTGACCACACCAACAACACGCCGGCAGCAGAGATGAGGGTCACTGCAAGCACCATCGATCGCCCGAGGTGCTCGCGGAACACCATCGCCGCCAGCACCACCGTGGCCACCAGTTCGAAGTTCAGCATCAACGATGCCGACGCCGCACTGGTTCGGCTGAGACCGGCCACCAACAGCGCCGGGCCCACGACACCCCCGAGGACGACGGCCAGACCGAGGGGCCGCCAGTCGCTTCGCACGGCGGCGATCTGCGGTGGCGGCAGCGCCATCCGGCGCCATGGCCGCCGCATCCTGCTTGAGCCTTGAGGACATCGCGGCAGCGCTCGA
>JALRFT010000320.1 GCA_023261915.1 Acidimicrobiales bacterium
CAGCTCCCCACCCCGTTCGCTCCGCGCTCCCCAGCTTTTCAGAAGAAAGTCGTCGCCGACCTTCGGCGACTCAACGTCCCCCGGTCCAAAGGAACATCCCCGTCGGAACTGCCGGATGATGTTGATGACGTGTCGGTAGAGGTGCGAACCCATCCGGTGGCGGCCTGCCCCGACGTGAAGGTGCATCTCGACGCGATGCGCCGGGTGCGACGGGTGGAGCAGGCCTGTAACGATCTTGAGCGTCAGGTGCAGGGCCGGACGGGGTCCCTACGCCGGCGATTTGATGCGGTGCTCGGACTGCTCGAAGGCTGGGGTTATCTCCGGGGTTGGGCGCTCACCACCCGGGGACGCATGCTGGTGTCGGTATTCCATGAATGCGACCTCCTCATCGCCGAGGCCATTGCCGAAGGACTCTTCGATGGGCTCACCCCAGCCGAGTTGGCCGCCCTGACCTCGTCGTTCGTCTACGAGCACCGGGCCCCGGGCCCCGCCCCCGATCCGTGGTTCCCTCCTGGCCCGCTGCGGGACCGCTGGCGACGACTCGACATGCTCGCCGCATCTGTCACCGCTGACGAGAGGGTCCGTGGTCTGCCCGAGACGAGAGGGCCCGACCCAGGATTCATGGCCGTCGCCCACGCCTGGATCAGTGGAGGTGACCTCGAGGAGGTGCTTGAGGACGAGGATCTCACCGCCGGTGACTTCGTCCGCACCATGAAGGTGCTGTTGGACCTTCTCCGGCAGATCGAGATGGTGGCACCTGAGCCGGAAACCCGCGCCTGCGCAGGCGCAGCGGCGACCATGGGTCTGCGCGGGCTCGTGGCCGCCTCCTCCCTCGTCACCGAAGCCCTCGCCGAGGATGAAGCAGTATGACCATAGGGAAGGGAACACCGTGGGGCCGGGCGGGCACACTGCCGGAGGGATCCCCGATTGCCACCGACGACTGGACGCTCCGGGAGATCGTCATCTCGGCGCGAGCGGCCGACCGACCAATACCGACTGTGGGCCTCCTTGGAGGGGACCTGTGCAAGACCGTGGGCGGCCCGGGGAGCACCGAGCGGCTGACCTCCGGCGGCACCATTCTCCCCATCGACCTCTGTCGGGTGAGCCTTGACGGCGAAGAGACCTGGTTCTGCTCCCACTTGGTGGCGAGGGGTTTTCTCTGGTTCGGGGCGGCACTGGTTGCGATGAACGCGCAGTGGCTCGGCGAGTGGGATGTGGCTCCCCGAGCCCACCCCAACGACGGCCTTGTTGATCTGACCGAGGGTCGGATTCCGCTCGGGGATCGTCGTGAGGCGCGTCGCCGGGTCCGCACCGGCAGCCACATTCCCCACCCAGGGCTCCTCACCTCCCGAGGTGGACACCATCGGCGTCGTCTGGAGCGCGCCACAGATATCTGGCTTGATGGGCGCCGACTGACACGGGGGGTGCGGGAAATCGAGATCACCGTGGAACCAGACGCCTTCGAGATTGTGATCTAGGAGAGCGTCGCACCGGCTGGCGCGAGCGCGTACGGTGGGGCCATGGATGTAACGCCGGTCGCTCTCGACGACCTCAAGGACCGCCTCTGTACTGAGGTGGATCGCAGGTCCGAGATCATCGTGGGTGTGTCGCGCTCCCTGCACGGCAATCCCGAACTCGGTTTCGCCGAGACCCACGCTCACGATCTCCTCACGGCAACCATTGCCAGCGAGGGTCTCGCAGTGGAGCGCTCCGCCTGTGGCCTTGAGACGGCGTTCATTGCTGAGGCCGGATCTACCGGTCCCACGGTGGCCGTGGTTTGCGAGTACGACGCTCTTCCCGGAATGGGGCACGCCTGCGGACACAACGTGATTGCTGCTGCCGGACTCGGAGCGGGGCTGGCGGCCGCCGCCCTTGCTGAGGAGTGCGGGGGGCGCGTACGGATTCTCGGGACCCCCGCAGAGGAGGGTGGCGGCGGGAAGGTGTTCATGCTCGACGCCGGGGCCTTCGACGGATGTGACGCCGCCATGATGGTGCACCCTGCGCAGGCTGACCTCAGCCGGATCGACGCCATCGCCGTGCGACAGGTGGTCGCCCGGTACACCGGTGTTGCCGCCCATGCTGCCGCTGGCCCTCATGAGGGACGCAACGCACTTGACGCGGCGGTGCTGGGCTACGTCAACGTCGCTGCATTGCGGCAGCACATTCGTGACAATGAACGCATCCATGGGGTGTTCACGCATGGCGGCGACAAACCGAACATTGTCCCTGCTGCGGCTTCGACCCATTGGTACGTACGCGCCGGTGATATGGCCACCCTCGCTGAGCTCGCCACGCGCGTGGAGTCGTGCCTGGTCGCTGGCGCCGAGGCTGCCGGGTGCTCCGTTGAACTCGAATGGCTTGACCCTGCCTTCGCAAATCTCGTGAGCAACGGCCCGCTTGAGGACCTCTACCGTGCCAACGCCTCCCGGCTGGGTCGTGACGTGCTCGATCCCACCGATGACCTTCGGGTCACGGGGAGTACCGACATGGGCAATGTCAGCCATGTGGTCCCGACGATCCATCCCATGATTGGGTCGGCGCCGGCCGGAACCCTCATCCACACTCCGGCCTTCGCCGTCCACGCCGGGGGCGAGGAGGGCGATCGGGCGGCCCTCGACGGGGCGAAGGCCTTGGCCATGACCGTTGCGGACCTCTGGCTCGACCACGGGGTCCTCGATCGGGTCCATGGCGCCTTCGGTCGTGCCGCGGGGGAGTGACATCGAGGCGTTCCTGCTGGTCAGGTGCTATCCGCGGCAGGTCTGCCGCAAGGACGTATCCTCCCGCCCGTGAGCGTCTACGTCACCGAGGAGTTCAGCGCTGCGGAGGCCGACATCCTGCGTCGGTACTTCACGAACCTCGACGGGCCCGTGTTTGCTCTCGTCAATCTGCCGGAGGTGGTCAAAGGAGCACTGTTCGCCCGGTACTCGCGGTCGTCCAAGAGTCTCCGTCGGCTCTTCCTCGACGAGTTCGTCGGCGACCTCGACCTCACCGGCGACCTCGGCGTCGACGCCAGCGTCGGGCTGAAGCGGGCCGAGGACCTCTACGAGAAGGTGTTCCTCGAGTACGGCGACGACTCCGTCGCCCAGCTCGGCGGGGTGCACCTGGCCTGCGAGCAGGCGTCCAAC
>JALRFT010000022.1 GCA_023261915.1 Acidimicrobiales bacterium
ATTTTGGTGCCCGGTCCCCCTGAGGTGCCGGGCACCACTCATGTCGGGGGTGCAGCCGCCTCGACACTGCCGTCGGCGATGGCCTGACAGAACGCCGCGTGATCGTCGATATTGATGGTGGCGTAGTGCTGGGCAAAATCGGCGACGGACTCGGCGAAGGTGTCGCCGTCCCCGAGATAGGCGCTCAGGGCATCAGCGTTGCCAGAGCGGCTGTGACTCCGAGCCAATGCCGACCCGCAGAGTCTCCCGTAACCCGGCAACTGCTCCGGCGTGATCTGGTCGAGATCGGCTGATCCCTTCCAGTCCCGCAGCTGTCGCACGTAGAAGTGGTGGGGACCCACCGCACCCCAACCGAGGAAGATGTCACTGGCCGACTGCATCAGTTTCTGTCCGGCCACGACCCGCTCTCCGTGGTGGCCTTGATGCGCTCGGCCAACGAAAGGCTCAAGGACTGATCCCTCTGCTTCCTTTACCTGGATGAAGAGGGGCGAGTCATCGCTCCACGCCAGTGCCAGCAGGACGAAACAGCGGGTGCCCACACTCCCGACCCCGACAACCTTGCGGGCGGCATCGACCACGCGATACCGCCGCACCAGCTCACGTCGCTCACTCGAGACGGTCTGGACGTAGTCGTCGAAGAGTTCCCGGAGGTGGGCTCGAGTCACGTCCTCGTCGAGATGGGTAATGAGCGGGGGGTCCTCCACGATGTGGGGGAGGCCATTCTCCTGGCGGGTGAGCTTGGCGACCGCCTGGGCACTGGTGTGGCGCCGGGCCTTGGCCACAGCCCGTTCAGCGTTCTTGCGGGAGGCCTTGGGTAGGGAATCGACAATCATGTCCGACTCGAGCTGGACGTACCACGCGTCGAGTTCATCCATGGCGGCGAGCTCAGTCAGCGTGGACTGATACGACTGCACTGCGGAGACGGCAGCATCCCGCGCCACAGCGTCGCTGAACCCGCGGTCGAGCGCGGCCACAACGAGGCTGGCGGCCAGTCGCTTGATGTCCCACTCAAATGGACCCGGCAGCGTCTCGTCGAAGTCGTTGACGTCGAACGCCTGACGGCGCTCCGGCGTACCGAAGAGTCCAAAGTTCGCCAGATGGGCATCGCCACACAGTTGGACACAGAGTGGTGTGGTGGGAGTGCCAGCGAGGTCAGCAGCCATCACCGCTGCCGCACCCCGAAAGAACGTGAACGGCGAGACAGCCATGCGGGCGTGGCGAACCGGTACCAGTTCCGGTACCCGAGTCGTGGCCTGGGTGGCGAGGATGGCCAACGGATCACGGGTGGGGGCTGGGGTAAACACGCTGTGGGCACTTCGGGGTGTGTCCTTGCGGACCGCCTTGCCGATATCGGCGAGTTGTGCGCCGGTGTGGTTCGGGCCCGGCCAGATCTGCGCTACCGCGCGTGGATCGGGGACCCGACCGTTCCCCGGTCGCAGCGGCGGCTCGAGGGTCGCCTCGACGGGGGCGCTGAGAAGTGGACGTGGAACACCGGCGAACTCGGGATCGGTCACTCCGCCAGTATGGACCCTCACATCCCGAGGGGCGTCACGGCCGAGGGGTTGAGAGCTCCCCACACTTTCAAGGGCGGCCGGCCCCAAACCCCTGAGCGGTGTGCCCGAGGACTCAGGACTCGACGATGAGCGACACGCAGGTGGTGGCGCTCCCGCCGATGTTCAACAGGCCCGCCCGTCGGGCGCCAGGGACTTGGTAGTCCCCCGCAGTGCCCGTTACTTGGCGGACCTGGTCACTGAGCATCCGCACCCCTGATGCCCCCACGGGATGCCCGACTCCCATCAGTCCACCACTTGGGTTGATGGGGAGGCGACCATCGAAGTCACACACACCCTCTTCGATCGCCTTCCACGATTCGCCGGGTGCCGTGATACCGAAGTGGTCGATGGCGGCGTACTGATTGGTGGTGAAACAGTCGTGGGTCTCAATCACATCAAGCGCCCAAACGTCGTCAATACCCGCCCGCGTCATCGCTGCACTCACTGTCGCGCGTACCCCGGGAAGGACATAGGGGTTGCCATCGTGTTCCGCGGCAGCAAGTTTGGCGGCCATGGTCATCTGGTCGGTGACGTGACCCCAACCGGTGATGCGAGCCGGTGCCGTCTGAGTTGCCGATCGCCGATGCGACCACGTGGAAGCGAAGGCCGGGGTGCACAGAACGACGGCGGCGGCGCCGTCGGTGATCTGTGAGCAGTCCTGCCGTCGGATGCGGCCAGCCACGATGGGGTTCAACTCGTCGTTGCCGCGGTCGAAGTGACTTTCGGTCAGCGTCCACCCACGGGTCTGGGCCCGGGGGTTGCGGGTGGCGTTGTCGAAGTTGGAGCGGGCAATGGCCGCGAGATGCTCGTCGTTGAGTGAGTAGCGGCGGTCATAGGCGTCACCAAGGTCACTGAACAGTTGGGGCCAGAGCCAGTCCACGGATTCGGTCTCACTGGGAACCAGCGCAGCGGTGGCGAGACCCTGCTGGGCGTCAAAGGCGCTGAAGGTCCGCATCATCTCGACGCCCACGACCAGCGCCACGTCGCACCGACCAGCTTCAAGGTCGGCCATGGCGGCGAGCACCGCTACCGAACCCGACGCACACGCTGCCTCGTGTCGGGTGACCGGGATGCCTTGCAGGTCGGTGTGTGCATCGACGAGCAGGCCCCCGAGGTGTCGTTGGCCGGTGTAGAGACCGGCGGCAAAGTTGCCGATATGGCCCGCTCCGACCTCACGGGGCTCGACGCCAGCATCGTCGAGAGCACCGAGAGCGGCTTCAGCAATCAGTTGACCAATGGTGGCTCCGTGGCGAGCCTGGTTGCGGGCGAAGTCGGTCTGGTAGGAGCCGAGGACGACGGTCGGCTGCGGGGACGGTCGGACTTGGCGCATGGTCACCCGCCGTCAGAACCTGCACTCATGGCGCCCGGCACCCAGTCGGTGTGGTAGCCGAGCGGGACTCGGGCCGGAACGGCGAGACGGGTGACAGGTCCGGCATCGATGGCGGCGGCGTCGAAGACATGCACCTCACTGACGCCGGTCGCCTCCTCGATGACGAAGGTGACCAGGTAGCCATCGCGTTCCCCCGTGCGTCCCGGATCGGATGAGGGGGCGAAGGCCGCCTCGTTGCCGAGCCACCCGTCCGGGTGCTGATGCACGGTCGTGGTCCCGTTGGTGAGGTCATGTTGTACGAGGCCGTCGAAGGCAAGGGTGAGACGGTCGGCGAAGGTGGGGGACCAGCTCCATTGGGCCTCAGTGCCCATGCGAAGGTCGTTGATGCGGGGAAACTCGGCGACCGTGTCATCAATGGCTCGTTCGGTGGCGAGACCGGTGGCAAGGTCGAGGCGCCACTCCCACAGCACCGGCTCAAGGCGGAGGTGACCGAGATGGGGGACGGTGCGGTGCCGGGAGACGTCGGTGTCGGCGTTGAGCGGATCCCCGACGAGCGGATCGGCCATACGGCAGCCTCGCAGCACGACCGTGTCGCCCTCTTCGTGAGCGTTGACGACGTGGTACATGAAGAAGGGCTCGACTTCGAACCAGCGGACATCGGCTGAAGTGCCGAAGCGTGGGACCACACCGATGCGGGTGGGGAGGTCGCGGTAGTAGCGGACCTTGGTGCGGCCCGTGGCGAGCAGCTCGGGGTCGAACATCATCGACATGTCGAACAACAGCGTGAAGCGGGGTGTGATGGCGAGGTCATGCTGTAGCCGGGGCCCGGGGAGATCGATCGGTTCCAGGTGGGTGACGCGGCCCTCGGGGCTGACCACACCGATGTGGAGGTAGGGCGGCAGCATCGAGTACGAGGTGAACACCATCTCCCCGGTGGCGGGATCGACCTTGGGGTGGGCGTTCATGCTCACGGGCAATGTGCCCCCGAAGTCACTCACTCCGAGCGTCTCGAGGTTGGTGGGGTCGAGTTCGTGGACGGCTCCCGACAGCCACCACAGGGCATAGAGGCGCCCAGCGTGGTGGACTACATCGGTGTTCCCGGTGTCCTTGAACGGCCCGCCGGGGGTGGTGAAATCGGGTGGTTCGAGAATGCCGGCGAGGCGGGCCCGCCCGGCGTCGAGATCGGCCTCAAGGCCGGCGGTGCGCACCCACCGGTTGCGATACGTGGCCGTGCCACCACCGAAGTGGACCCCGTGGACCATGCCGTCGCCATCGAACCAGTGGTACCGACCGGGTGGATCGAACGCCGGATTCGATCCGTTACGCACGAACAGACCTTCGAGGTCGGCGGGAATCTCCCCGGCGAGCACCTGCAGGTCCGCAGCGGTGGTTTCGGTATGCACAGAGGCGTAGGCACCGCGGAGGTAGGCCTCGGGCTGGTGGTGGTCGAGGTCACTGGAGGTGATGGTCACGGTGTACTCCCTTGAGGCCCGGGCCACGTTGCAGGCGTCCTGTGCCCCTGACGCTAGTACGCCCTCCCGGTAAGCGGACGGGGGGTACCGTGAGCCGGTGCTCCCCGGTGAATCCGCCTACGACCACTCTCTGGGGGTG
>JALRFT010000246.1 GCA_023261915.1 Acidimicrobiales bacterium
GAGATGTTCGCTCACGACCCTGGCGCTACGGCCGAGGTTGTGTCGGCCACGGCTGCGTGTGGCCGCCCCCGCTGGGCCAAACTCAGCCCCAATGTCAGCGACCTCGTGCCAATCGCGTCCGCCGCTGCCGACGCCGGTGCGGAGGCGGTCACCCTTGTCAACACGCTGATGGGCATGAGTATCGACGTCGAGGCCCGATCGGGACGACTCGGCGGGCGAGGTGGAGGACTGTCGGGTCCGGCCATCCATCCTGTGGCCGTGCGCGCCGTATGGGACGTTCATGCTGCTCTGCCCGACCTTCCCATCGTCGGGGTAGGTGGAGTGGTGACGGGCGTCGATGCCATCGAGTTCCTCATGGCCGGAGCGAGCGCAGTGCAGGTTGGCACCGCCACGTTTGCCGACCCGGAAGCCTCGGCTCGGGTGCTCGGCGACGTTGACCGCTGGTGTCGTCGTCATCACATTGACGACGTGGCCGAACTGATCGGAGCAGCGCATGGCTGATGCGTCCACGGTCGGGCGCGTGGCGGGGGCCGAGCATCTGGCGCTCGCTCTCGACACCGACGATATGGAGACGGCCCTGCGAATGGCCCGCCAACTCCAGCCATTCTTCGGGACGGCCAAGGTGGGCCTCGAACTGTTCAGTGCCGCGGGCCCCGAGGTCGTTTCGGCCCTTGCCGATCTTGATTACCGGGTCTTCGTGGACCTCAAGATGTTCGACATCCCGACCACCGTTCGTAAGGCGGCCCGCGTCGTGGGAGCGCTCGGAGCGTCCTATCTGACGGTCCATGCCGCCGGAGGAGAACCCATGCTCGGCGCGGCGGTGGAAGGCCTCGAGACGGGGGCAGCTGAGGTGGGCGGTGTCGCCCCGGTGGTCCTGGCGGTCACGGTGCTCACTAGCGAACCGGTGGCCCTCCCTGAGGTACTGAGCCAGCGTGTGGCCATGGCGACATCGGCAGGGTGTGGGGGAGTGGTGTGCGCGGCGCCCGATCTCGCTCTCGTTCGCTCCCTTGCTCCCGGGTTGCGCTGCGTCGTGCCCGGCATTCGTCCCCACGGGGCGGCGGCCAATGACCAGAAGCGGACGGCCACACCGGCCGAAGCGGTTGGGGCCGGCGCCCACCTCCTCGTCATCGGGCGGGCGGTGACCGATGCAGAGTCCCCCGAGGTGGTCGCGGCCCAGGTCGCTGCCGAGGTGGCGTCGGTAGGGGATGGCCCCTGATTTTGGGTGCCTGTGGTCTTGCTAGATTCCGCCCATGCCGTCGCTGCCCCCTGAATTGTCCACCGAGGAGCGACACGCGGCCTTGGCTAAGGCGGCCGAGGTGCGAAGACTGCGGGCCGAACTGCGACATGAACTCAAGGCCGGCAACGTGACCCTCGGTGATCTGCTCAACCGTTCGGCGAATGACGACGTCGTAGGCAAGATGAAGACCTTGGTGGTGCTGGAGTCGCTGCCCGGGGTGGGCAAGGTGAAAGCCCGGCGGACCATGGACGAGATCGGCATTGCATCGTCTCGTCGTTTGCGGGGCCTCGGGGAACACCAGCGGGCGTCGCTGCTCGCCGTGTTCGACCCCCAGCAATGATCGTCGTGGTCTCTGGCCCGGGTGGAGTCGGCAAAGGCACGGTGGTCCGCGAACTGGTGGCGCACGATCCCCAGTTGTGGCTCAGTCGATCGTGGACCACCCGCGAACCCCGCCCGGGCGAGGACCCCGAGGCCTACGTCTTCGTGGACCGTCCAGCCTTCGAGGCCCATATCGCCCGGGACGGATTCCTCGAGTGGGCGGAGTTCCTCGGCGACCTCTACGGCACGCCGGTGCCGGATCGGCACGGCGACTCGGATCTGCTCCTTGAGATCGATGTGCAGGGCGCCGCACAGGTCGTCCGTCGTCACCCCGACGCCCTGCTTATTCTGCTCGTCGCCCCCAGTGACGACGAGCAGCGTCACCGCCTCGAGACCAGGGGCGACAGTCCCGATCAGGTTGCCAGTCGCATGGCGAAGGCCACGGAGGAAGTCGCTGCCGGGCGGCAACTCGGGGCCATCGAGGTGGTCAATGATGATCTTGGCGCCACGGTCGACCGGCTTGAGGCCCTGATCGCCGCAAGGCGTCAGGAGTACTAGGCCCGGCGCGCCGGTCCGTTGGGTCGATGGGGTCAATGTGGGGCTGCCACAAGCCTGCTGCTACCCTCGGAGGGCGCCCAGTGGGGTGCCGAGTGCGACCGAGGAGCGTTTCGTGTACCAGATCGAGGATTCGATGATGCACCCGCAGATCGAGGATCTGCTCTCAAAGGTGGACTCGAAGTTCACTCTCGTGTCCCTCGGTGCCACCCGTGCCCGACAGATCAACCAGTACTACAACAATCTGGGCGAAGGTCTCGGCAAGATGATCCCGCCGCAGGTGACCTCGGTGGCCCGCAAGCCGCTCTCCATCGCCTTCGAGGAGATCTCGGTCGACAAGATCGTGATCGGCGAACCGGTGGAGGAGCCTGAGGTCGACGATGCCTCCGAGCTCATGGCTGAGGGAGACGTTGAGGTCGATGCTGACGTCGAGGACGACGGGCAGGACTGAACGCCACGACCGGCCCGCTGGTTCTGCGGCTGGACTGAGCGGAATCACCCTCATGCTGGGCCAAGGCACTTTTCAGGGGCGGAACGTCGTTCTGATCGTCAGTGGTGGTATCGCCGCCTACAAGGCGGTTGATCTCTGTCGGCGTCTCGTGGACGCCGGGGCCCATGTCGCTCCGGTGATGACCCCCGGTGCTGCACGCTTCGTCGGTGAGGCCACCTTCTCGGCCCTCGCCTCGGAGCCGGTGCAGCGGTCCCTGTGGGATGAGGCCAGTCCGATTCCTCATACTCGGCTCGGCCAGGGGGCGGACCTCGTGATCGTGGCCCCGGCAACGGCCCGGATCATCGGGTCCTATGCCAACGGGATCTCCGATGGCCTCGCCACGGCCACCCTGCTCGCTACCCGGGCCCCGGTGCTCGTGTGCCCGGCGATGCACACCGAGATGTGGGAACACCCAGCAGTGCAGGAAAACCTGGCCACTCTTCGCCGACGCGGCGTGTCTGTCGTGGAGCCCGCCGAGGGAAGACTGGCAGGAGGTGACTCGGGTACGGGCCGTCTGGCGCCGGTGGAGACGAT
>JALRFT010000079.1 GCA_023261915.1 Acidimicrobiales bacterium
ATCGGCATGCCGATCCCGCACTTCGCCATGCACCTTGCCCGCGAACGGATCACGACCCGCTGGTTCGTGCAGGCCATCCAGCACGCCCGACTGTTCGACCCCGTCACTGCCATCGATGCCGGCTACCTCGACGAGGTTGCCCCCGCCGACGCCGTCATCGACACCGCCGTTGCCCGCGCCACCGATCTCGCCACCAATCTCAAGACCGGCGCCTTCCAGATGACTCGGGACATCATGCGATCAGCGTCGGCTGATCAGCTCCGAGCGGGCATCGCCCTCGACATGCAGTCAGCCGGATTCGGCTGAGTCGTCAGGGTGCCGGTTTGGCGACCGACTGCCACGACCGGGCCCGCAGATACGGCGCCATCTGTTCGCCGATGTGGACGAGGTCGGCACGCGTCTTGGGCTTGCGGATCTCGTAGAGATTCGGCACCTCGCCCCAGAGGCACACGAGGTCCCAGAGTTTGCGAGCCTCGTCACCGGTCGGTGCCGGGGTCACCACCGGGCCAAAGATCACCGAACCCGTGTCGAACACGAGCGTCGGCACCCCATGACCGCCGTGGGCAGTGACTACCTCGTCATGGTCGGCCCGCACCTCGTCGGCCGTCGTCGGGTCCGCAAGGGCAGCATCCAACAGATCCGGATCGAACCCCGCCTCGGCGAGGACGTGGCGATGCACGTCGGGATCCTGGGTGGGTCGCTCGTCAACGAAGAACGCCCGGCCTACCGCGGCGTACCAGGCGTCGACTGCCGCTTGGCCCTGGCGGCGCACCATGGCGCCGACCCGCATCTGTGAAAAACCCCACGCCCAGTCCCGTTCCCACGGGTGGGGCTGGTGCGGTTCACGGTTGATCTCTTCGAGACTGAAAAAGCGCCAGCGGACGTCGAGGCCGGCGGTGTCACGCACCTCCCGCAACCACAGCGACGTCTGATAGGCGAAGGGACACATGGGGTCGATGAAGGCATCGACGGAAGTCGGGGAATTGGGCACGACTGGTAGGGTACCGGCCATTCGGGGCCCGGTGTCGGGCCACGGGGAAGGACCGCCATGAGCGCGAACACCGCCGCACGCGAACCGGTTGCCGCACTACTCGCCGAGGAGTGGGCCGGGATCATTGCCCTTGGAGCCGAACTCGACGAGGCAGCGTGGGCCACACCCACCGATCTCCCCGGCTGGACGGCCAAGGACTGCCTGAGTCACATGGTTGGTACCGAACTGGCGCTGTTGGGCACCCCGGTTCCCGACGTCGCCGTCGACCACCTCACCCACGTCACGAGTCCCTTCGCAGCGGCCATGGAGGTGTGGGTGGAGGCTCGCCGTTCAACACCGGGTGCCGACGTGCTGGCCGAGTTCGTCGACGCCACCGATCGGCGCCTCGCGGCGTTCGACACGATGGACGAACAAGCATGGTCCAAGCTCGGCTGGTCACCCGTCGGGGAGGCCCCCTACCGGGTATTCATGGAAGTCCGGGTATTCGACTGCTGGATGCATGAACAAGACATCCGTCGCGCCGTGGGCCGGCCCGGAAACCTGGGCTCGGCTCCAGCAGCACTGTCGCTCGATCGCATCGGCAAGAGTCTCGGGTTCGTGATCGGTAAGCGAGCCGGAGCACCAGAGGGATCAACCATCGTGATCGACGTGACGGGGCCGATTCCCCGCTCGTTCGCCATCGAGGTCACCGACCGGGCCCGACCCGTCGACACAGGCCCTGACAATCCCACGGTGCGCATCACCACCGACAACGAGGTGCTCTGCGCCCTCGGCGGTGGACGATGGGACGCCGAGCGGGCCATGGCCACTGACCGGGTGGCCGTGGAAGGCGACACCGATCTCGGTAGTCGAATCGTCGCCGGGATGGCCACCACGCCATGACCGTGACGCCGATGGTGATCGACGGTCGGTCCGTCACCACCGCCGAGGCGAACGAGGTGCACTCCCCCTTTGACGGTGCCACGGTGGGCGCCGTTCCCAAGGCCAGCGCGGCCGACATCGACCTCGCTGTGAAGGTTGCCCGTGAACGGCTCGCCGAGCCGCTCCGAACCCATGAACGCGCCCGCATCCTTGACCGGGCGGCAACGGCGCTCGGCGAACGGGCCGAGGAGTTCGCAAGGACCATCTGTACCGAGGCAGCCAAACCGATCCGCACCGCCCGAGTCGAAGTGGAACGGGCCGCCGACACCTTCCGGTTCGCCGCCGCCGTGGCACGAACACTGACCGGCGAGATGATTCCTCTCGACGCCAGTGCACCGGGAGCGGGACGACTCGGGTACACCCTGCGGGTCCCCATCGGTGTGGTGGCCGCCATCACACCGTTCAACGTCCCGCTGAACCTCGTGGCCCACAAAGTGGCACCCGCCATCGCCGCCGGGTGCCCGGTGGTGCTGAAACCGGCGTCGGCGACCCCGTTGACGGCCCTGCTGCTCGCCCGACTGCTCACCGACGATGCCGGACTGCCGCCAGGGTGGCTCAACGTCATCACCTGCGACGGTCACACGGCCGATCACCTGGTCACCCACCCCGATGTGGCCATGGTGACCTTCACGGGGTCAGCGGCGGTGGGCTGGGGGATTGGGGCCCGGGCCCCCCGCAAACACGTCAGTCTTGAGCTCGGTAACAACGCCCCGGTGATCGTCGACGCCGGCACCGACCTCACCGACATCGCCCGACGGGTGGCGGCGGCGGCCAACGGCTTCGCCGGACAGAGTTGCATCTCCGTTCAGCGGCTCTACGTCCTTGACTCCATCGCCGACGAATTCACCCACGCCCTCGTTGACGCCACCGACGCCCTCGTCGTCGGTGATCCGGCCGATGAGGCAACCGACGTCAGTGCGCTCATCACCCCTGAGGACACCGCACGCGTCCTCGCCGTCATCAGCGACGCCGTGGCGGCCGGTGCCGAACTGGCGACCGGCGGTCACGTGCTCGACCTCGGAGCGCACGGCGTGCTGGCCCCTACCGTGCTCACCGGTGTCACCGCCGACATGGAGGTCAGTGCGTCGGAAGTCTTTGGTCCGGTGGTCGGAGTGACGTCGTGTGCATCCATCGACGAGGCCATCAACCGCTCCAACGACACGCCCTATGGGTTACAGGCCGGCATCTTCACCACTGATCTGCGCACCGGTCTCGACGCCGCCCATCGTCTGCGCTTCGGCGGGGTGACGATCAACGAGGTGCCTACGTGGCGGGCTGACCAGATGCCCTACGGCGGGGTGGGTGAGTCAGGCAACACCAAGGAAGGCCCAGCGTGGGCGGCGCGCAACATGACCGTTGAACGCATGGTGGTCATCAACCCCTGAGGGCAGGAGTGGTGCCGGAGGGTCTCAGCGACGGCGGCGGCGACGCAGCGCCCACCACAACACCACGATGATCCCGAATCCAGCAGCGAGCGCCACCAGCAACTGTCGGGGACCCCCCTCGGGTGGCCCGGGCACCACAGAGAGGTCCGGGCGTGTCGGGGGAACCGACTGGGCGGGTGGGCCGACAGGAACCACCGGGGCCGTCGCACCGTTGGACGACACCGGAGTTGGATCGGGGGGACTCACGTGTTCGACGACGTCGAGCAGGGCGTCCACGGGTGCCCGTTCGTCGGCGGCCGGTTCGACCCGACGTCGACGCTGCTTGGGGTCGTAGTCAGCCATGGTTCGCTCCGGTGGCCGCACTCGCCGGGGCGACGCCCAGTGCTGCGAACAAATTGTCGAACTCGGCCACCGCTTCGGCCGCGCCCGGACGGTTCCCGAGACCATGCACAGGCAGCGACTGCGCGGCAGCTTCGGCCACTGCCGCCCGCAACGCAATGGTGGCGAGCATCCGATCCCCGTAGGTGTCGGCGAGCTGGTCGTTCCAGTACTTATTGTCCCGGGTGCGACCCAGACGGTTCACGACGATGCCGGCGAGCACCAGCGGGTCCGGCCGTCGGGCCGAGATGCGCTCGATGGTGCGCGTCACCTGTTCCACGCCGTCGCTCGCCCATGCACTCGGCTCGGTCACCACGAGTGCCCGGTCGGCAGCGAAGAGACCGTTGACCGTGAGGAGGCTGAGCGACGGGGGGCAGTCGATGATGACGAGGTCGTGATCGAGACCACTCATGGCCGTGCGCAACCGGTCCTGGGCACCCACGGGGTCGTTGGCGAGTTGGGGTTCGCGTTGGGCGAGCCGAGGGGTGCTGGCCGCCACGTCGGGAGTCACCGGGAGGTTCTCCCACCCCGAGGGGACGAGGACCGAGCGCACTGCGCCGGGGCGGTCCTCGGCGAGGGCGTCGTCAACGGTGGAAGTCGCCTCCCACACGGCGAGGCCGGTGGTGGCGTTGGCCTGCGGATCAAGGTCAATCACGGCTACCCGAAGACCGGCATGGGCACCCGCCGACGCCAATCCGAGCGCCACGGTGGTCTTTCCCACCCCGCCCTTTTGATTCACCACGGCGATGCTGACCATGTCCCAACGGTAGTGCAGGAGACCTCTCGGGAACATCGGGAGGCCCCCGGCGGTTGGGAGGGGGGACAGCACGATCCCGCCCAACGCCCCACGAGGTCTCTCCCATGGCACCCGCCGAACTTTCCGAAGGCCAGCCGGCCACCGATTTCACCCTCCCCGACGCCGACGGCAAGCCCGTCACCCTGTCGGACCTGCGGGGTGGCTGGGTGGTCGTGTACTTCTACCCAAAGGACGACACGCCTGGATGTACGGCCGAATCGTGTTCCTTCCGTGACAACTTTGAAGCATTCACCGACGCCGGTGCGAAGGTGATTGGTATC
>JALRFT010000252.1 GCA_023261915.1 Acidimicrobiales bacterium
CCCGAAAAGGCCACCGTTGCCGCCGTTGCCGCCCACACCGCCCACACCGCCGTTGCCGCCGCTCCCGTAAAGGCTGGAGGCACCTCCGTTGCCGCCGTTGCCTCCGTTGCCGCCGACCCCGCCGTTGCCGCCGTTGCCACCGACCCCGCCATTGCCGCCGTTGCCACCGACCCCGGCGTTGCCCCCGACCCCGGCGTTGCCCCCGTTGCCACCGGCGCCTCTGTCGTATGAGGCTGAGACGAGTTCGCAGCCCTGCACCGTGTGTCGGTCCGTCTCCGTGGGCGTGTAGGAGAACGGGTCACCCACAGCGTCGCCGCCTCTGCCACCGTTGCCGCCCTGGACACCACCGTTGCTCAAGTACGGCGTTCCCCGCACACCGCGGGGCAGTTCGGTCGGACCGGTGAACACCGGGTGCGGAGTCGAGCCGGTAAGGGTGTAGGGCACCCGACACAGCGGCTCGCCGGTGGCGACGCCGTCACTTGCGACTGCGTAGAAGTCCATCGTGTGGGTGCCGGTGGCCATGCTCAGCGCAGCCTGGATGTCGGCGACCGAGCCCGTGGACAGGCTGCTGACGAATGCGGAGTCGACGAGCACCGAGGCCCGCTCGGGCCCGAGGTTGTCGGCCCCGATACGCATGAATCCGATTCCGGGGCCGTTGAAGGTGGCGGTGACCGTGAACGTGTCGCTCTCAGTTAGGTCGGACTGCGAGAACGTCACATCGCACGAGGTGATGCTCGTGTAGGCGGTGACCGGAACGACCAGCGTGCTGGGTGTAGCCGGTGTGGCTGGTGGGACTGGCATGGCGCCCGAGACACTGCGGGACGCAACTGCGATCTGGACGGCCAACCCTACGGCCACGGTCGGTAGGAGCACTGAGCGCCGTAGGGATGCGCGAAACTTCGGTGCGGCGGGCATGCGCCACCATAGCGTTACCCCTCTTGCGCGCACTGTCCGCCCCTCGGATTCCCACTCGAGCCGATGCCGTCCGCTTCGTGCGTCAGCCCGTGAAGGCGGGAGTCACGGGGTCGACGCCCGTGGTCGTCGATAGATCCCTGGGCGGGACGGCGTCCGACGAGGAGTAGGTGATCATGAGGACCGTGGGAACTCCGTTCTCGGAGCCACCCCACGATGTCGAGCTGTAGGGGCTGAGGGGCGACTGGTTCAGGATGAACCCTGCTCACGCCGCCCGCCGAGGGGTAGATGCTGCAAGCGAGGCGGTTGTGATTGTTATGGTCTCCCAACGTCTGGAATTACAAGGAGTTGGGGCATGGGGGCATTGAGGCGTCGTCGAGGCAGTTTGATGGCAGGGGTAGTGGTGCTGGCTGGTGTGCTTGTGGCAGGGGTCGCTTGCTCCTCGAGCACTCTGACGGCCGAGCAGCGCACGGCGCTGGCCGAGGTGGCTGCCGCCTATGACCAGGCTGAGCAGGGACTTGCCAATGCCTTCGAGGCTGACGTTGTGGTTCCAAATCTCGAGCGGTGGCAGGAGACGGAGACCCTCCATCAGGAGGCTCTCGTCGCCCTGCGGGACGCACTGCCCGAGGGATCGTGTCGCGCTTCCATCGAGGATCTCCTCAAGATCGAGGAGGGCCAGAACGCCATTCGGCTGCGTCTCATTGAGAACTACCGCCAAGAGCAGTACGCACTCGTCGCGCAGGAGACCACGCAGTACGGCATCAGCGTCGTCAACGGCGCCCTCCAGGCCGAGGCGGCGGTCCCGGTGGCCTGTGGGCGGTCATCGGTCGATCCGGCTGTCACAGGGGGTGACCCAGGATCATTGACTCCTGAGCAGAATGCGCTCTTCGACGCTGTGTTGGCTGCCTATGCCGCAACTCGAGAGGCCTTTGATGGGGCATTCTCGGTGTCGGAATTCGTGAGCGACGTGGAGAATGTTGGGGTTGCGGAAGCCGCAGTTGCCAAGGAGCTCGATGAGGTGATCGCTCAACTCGGCGATGGGCCATGCAAGACATCGCTCGTCGAGGTGCGGGCGGTGGAGCAGCAGCAGGCCGAACTCCGTGAGGTCATTATCGAAAAGGGCAAGGCTGGCGATCTCGTGGCGATGTTCACCGCTCTTGGCGAGTACACGGCGGTCAACTCGACATCTGAGCCGTTCACGACGGCAAGGCAGTCGGCCGTCGACAATTGTGGCGCTGAGGTTTGAGCGGCGTCGGACCTGGCCCGGTGGGGGCAGTCGGTAAACAGTCGGTGGGTTGGGTGTTGGTCACCGCCAATGAAAAGCGCGCCTATTTAAACGAGGCGCATGTGGTCATCACCCGGGCGCTCACCTGGAGGGCTTACGGTTCGGTCGCATTCACCATCTCGGCTGGCCTTGACCCATCTCTTCGACCGGCACCCTCAACTGGAGCTGCAAAATATTGAAGTAGTGAGTGGGCGGGAGCGCTATACGTTGGCTCTCTGCCTCTCTAGGATTCAGCCATGGCACTCAATCTCGCTGCTGTGCCCGTCGAGTTGGGGTTCCTTCCGCCGCAGCAGGCAATTGAAGATCCCGAACACCCGGGCCTCCTGCGTGCCGGACCACGGGCCGCGGCGCCCTATGGCGACGATCGCGTCGAGTT
>JALRFT010000118.1 GCA_023261915.1 Acidimicrobiales bacterium
TGATCGGTGACGACGACACCCACATCAAGCGCATCGTGTTCGGCCCGCCCCTGCTGCCCCGGGTGGTGCTCGCCGACGCCGAGGTGACCGTCGGATTGCCGGCCGCCATCACTGCCGCCACCGGGATGGATGCCCTCACCCACAACGTGGAGGCCTACCTGGCCCGGAACTGGCACCCCATCTGTGACGGCATCGCCCTTGAGGGGCTGCGACTCGTGGCCGACAATCTGGCCCGGGCGGTGGACGTCCCTGACGATCTCGACGCCCGGGGCGGGATGCTCATGGGATCGATGATGGGTGCGGTGGCGTTCCAAAAGGGGCTCGGGGTGGTGCATTCGTGTGCCCACGCTCTGGGCACGGTGGCCGACGTCCACCACGGTCTGGCGAACGCCGTCATGATCGACACCGCCCTCGGGTTCAACGTTGCGAGCGTGCCGGAACGCTTCGCCACCATGTCCGCCGTGGTGGGGTGTGGCCCCGGCCCCGACGGTTTCCTGCAGTGGCTGACCGACCTGAAGGACATCGTCGGTATTCCCGCTGATCTCACTGCCCTAGGAATCGATCGGTCGCTTTCTGATCGTCTGGTTGCGGTGGCGGTGGCCGACGTCTGTCACGCCAACAATCCCCGACCGGTTGGCCGGGACGACTTCGCTGACTTGTTCAGCCGGGCCTTCGGGTGAGTGACGGCAACCCGGGTCGCCTGCGGGTGGGGTTGTCGGCCAACCTGCTCGTGCCCGACCCTGACCGCCGTTTCTACCCGCATTCCACGCTCGCCTACGCCGAGGATTGGATGACCCGGCTGTTCGCCCGGGCCGGGGCGCTCGTGTTCATCGTGCCGTTCCCCGACGGGTCGCCAACGGCTCCCGGCCTTGACGAGGTGGTGGATGAACTCGACGCCGTGGTGATGACCGGTGGCGCTGACGTGGCGCCCGAGACCTACGGCGAGGAGCCGCTGGAACCGCAATGGGCGGGACAGCGGGAACGTGACGTGTACGAGATCGACCTGGTGCGGGCCGCCCTCGAGTCGGGCACCCCGGTGCTCGGCATCTGTCGGGGCCACCAACTCCTCAACGTCGCCCTCGGCGGGACCCTCTTCCAGGACATCGCCACCCAGACGGGTTCGGCGCTCGACCACCGGTCCCAAGAGCGCTATCACCACAACCGCCACGACATCTCTTTCGTCGACGGCTCAGGCCTTGCCGCTCTCTATCCGGGCCGCACCGGCGGATCGGTGAACTCCGTCCACCACCAGGCCATCGCCACGCTGGCCCCGTCGCTGGTAGTGGAGGCCACGTGTCCTCTCGACGGCATCGTTGAGGCGGTGCGACTCGAGGGCAGCGCCCCGGGAGCGGATCGTTGGGCAGTTGGTGTGCAGTGGCACCCGGAGTTCGACGCCGCCGCCGAGGCCGAGGGCGACCTTCCCGCCGACGCCCTCGACGCCACCCCCATCGTCGAGGAGTTCCTCGCTGCCGCCCGCCACGTCCGGGAGCGGCGATCGTGAGCTCCTCGCTGGTGGTGCGCAATCCGGCCACCGACACCGTGGTCGCCGAAGTGGACTGCACTACCACCGACGGGCTCGTCTCAATGCTGGAGGGTGCCCGGGGCGCGCAGCGGGCGTGGGCCCGGGTGCCGGTCGGTGAGCGCTGTGCGGTGCTCGATCGTTTCGCTGATCTCGTGATCGACCGGGTGAATGCTCTGGCCGACGTGTTGACCTCGGAGACGGGCAAACCGGTCACCCAGGCCCGCAACGAGGTGGCCGCCACCGTGGACCGGATCCGGTTCTTCACCTCCCACGCCGCCGACGCCCTCGCCGATGTTGTCGTGGCCGATGACGACGCCATGCGCGAAGTCATCGTGCGTGAACCCGTCGGAGTGGTGGCCAACATCTCGGCGTGGAACTACCCGTGGTTCGTCGGGTCCAACGTGTTCGTTCCGGCCCTGGTGGCCGGCAACGCCGTGTTGTACAAGCCGTCGGAGTTCTCGACGCTCACGGGTGTGGCCATGGGGGAGTTGCTCACCGAGGCCGGACTGCCCGACGGACTCTTCTCCGTGGTGGTCGGTGCCGGTGAGGTCGGCGCAGCGATGCTTGAACTCGACATCGACCAGGTGGCCTTCACCGGCTCGTATGCCACCGGTCGTCGCATCGCCGAGACCGTGGCGCCGCGCCTCGTGCCGGTCCAGCTCGAACTCGGGGGCAAGGACCCGGTGTATGTCACCGACGATGTCGACGTCGCTACCGCGGCTGCCGGTCTCGCCGACGGTGCTTTCTACAACAACGGCCAGTCGTGTTGTTCGGTGGAACGCATCTACGTGCACCGTGACGTGGCGGATGCCTTCATCGAGCGTTTCGTGGCCGAGGTCGACGGGTTCACCATGGGCGATCCGACTGATGAGCGCACCTACCTCGGTCCCCTGACCCGTCCCCAGCAGGCAGCCGTGCTCGCCGAGCAGGTCGCTGACGCCGTTGCCGGAGGGGGCACGGTGATTCGGGGCGGCAGTCTCGTGGATCGCGGGACGGGAACGTGGTTCGCTCCGACCGTGGTGGTGGGAGTGGGTGAAGATCGGGCGGTCATGCGCGACGAGTCGTTCGGTCCCATCGTGGGGATTGCTGTGGTCGCCGATGACGACGAGGCCGTGCAGCGAATGAACGCCACGACCTTCGGGCTCACGGCTGGTGTCTACTGCCGAGACGAGGGGCGCGCCCGGGCGCTGTTGGCGCAACTCGACGCCGGAACCGCCTACTGGAACTGTTGTGATCGGGTGAGTCCGCGCCTGCCATGGTCAGGCCGCGGACACTCGGGACTCGGACTGACGCTGTCGGTGGAGGGCATCGTGGCCTTCACGATGCCCAAGGCCTACCACTTGCGACAGCCCTGAGTTCGTGTCCGTGGGAGTTGCCCACCACGAGGACCTCCCGCCGCGGTTCGCTCCCGCCGTCCCACCGCTCCACCACGAGCTCGAACTGCTCGGGACCGTCGGGGCCGGGTTCCCAACTCACGTGCCACAACGGCGCGTCGGGCGTGGCTCCCGAGCCGATGGCAGCGAGTCGAGCGGTCACGGCATTCCTGGTGGGGGCGTCGAGGTAGGGCCACACGGCGCTGTGCCACACCACGGTGGTGAGACCGGTGGCAACCTCGATCGTGTTAAGAAACTCGACCACGTCAGCGGCCACCATCGTGGCCGGCACGTCGGTGGCGACCCGCATGGCCTCACCGAGGGCGGCAAAGCGGTCCACGTCATCGAGCCACACGAATCCCGACAGCCACAGCCGCCCGTCCGCTGACGTTGGGTCCACGGGCGCAAGGTCACATCCCAACCGCTCAACGATCTCCGGCAGGGGGCCGACCTCGAGATCGGCGTCCCCCGGTAGTCGGTCACAGCGAAGGTTCAGTCCGGCCGACGCCCCCAGCTCAATGAGTCGAACGGGGGAGACACACCCGCTCAGCGCGATCCGTAGCGCCCGGGACCGTCCCACCTCGTTCGTCTGGGGGATGGCGGCGAGCGCCGCGGCCATAGCGGCCGGGTCGCTCACGACGGCAGTGACGACGGCGTCACGGAAAGCAGCCACGGCCGAGGTCGGGTCGGGAGCCGCGAACGGGCTGGTGCCACCAAGGGTGGGAGCGTTGATGGCGACACCGGGAGCACGTCGGGTGATGGCCATGCGGTGCACGAGTCCCATGACCCGCAACCCGACCCAGTCACCGGTTCGCACTCGGGCCGGCAGCAGGGCCTCGGTGGGTCCGTTGGCTTCAAGGTCATCGGCCACGGCGTCACACACCGTGGCGGCGATCGGTGAACCTTTCGAGCGGCAGTAGTCAGCCTGCCACCGCAGGGCGACGGCCGTGCCCACGAGGTCGTGATCGCTCACCGAACACCGGCGACCTCATAGCCGGCCTCATCAATGGCGGCACGCACCACCTCGACGTCGACATCGCCGGCGACGGTGACGGTGCGGGCGTCAACGTCGACGACGACCGAGTCCACCTCGGTCACGGCGCCGACCTCTGATTCGATGGCGGCCTTGCAGTGGCCGCACGAGATACCGGGTACGTCGTAGGTGCGCGTGGTCATGAGTGTGCCTCCTGGGGCTGGATTGACGGGGCTGTCGATGCGACAGGTCGCGGAAGGAATCCGGGGGTGTTCCGGTAGCCGGCGAAGCGTCGGAGTCGGAGACTGTTGGTCACCACGAACACCGATGAGAACCCCATGGCTCCGGCAGCGATCATGGGGTTGAGTACCCCGGCGGCGGCGAGTGGGATGGCGGCTGTGTTGTAGGCGAAGGCCCAGAACAAGTTGGCCTTGATGGTGGCGAGCGTGCGGCGCGACAGGGCCACGGCGTCGGCGGCGCTGCGAAGGTCGCCGCCCACCAGTGTCAGGTCGGAGGCTTCCACGGCCACGTCGGCCCCCGTCCCAATGGCGATGCCGAGATCAGCCGTGGCGAGGGCCGGCGCATCATTGATGCCATCCCCCACCATCGCCACCCGGTGACCGGCGGCCTGACGGGCCGTGATCTCCGCCACCTTGCCGTCGGGGAGCACCCCGGCAACCACCTCGTCGATACCGACTTCGGCGGCCACGGCTCGGGCCGTGCGTTCGTTGTCACCGGTGACGAGGATGACCTCAAGACCGAGGTCCCGCAGTGCTGCCACCGCTTCGGCGGAGGTGTCCTTGATCCGGTCGGCCACCACGAACACACCCTGAGCGGTGAGGCGACCAGCGATGTCCCAACCGGCGAGCACTGCCGTGTGGCCCCGCTCTTCAGCAGTGGTGGCGGCATCGACGAGGGATGGGGGCACCTCGTCGAAGAGGCGGGCTCGCCCGACGGTCACGTCGAAACCCTCGGTGGTGGCGCGTGCGCCGAGACCAACCAGGTTGGTGAACCCGTCGGCCTCACCACTGGCGTCACCGGAAGCGGCGATGGCCCGAGCCACCGGATGTTCACTGCGACGCTCCACGGCAGCGGCCCGACGAACCACCTCGTCACGATCGGCCTCGTCGGCGACCACGACGTCGATGACGGTCATGCGTCCCTCGGTGAGCGTGCCGGTCTTGTCGAGCACGGCCACGTCCACGGCGCGTGTCGCTTCGAGTACCTCGCCGCCCTTGATGATGATGCCCAGCTGGGCACCCCGACCGGTGCCGACCATGATGGCCGTGGGGGTGGCGAGGCCCAGCGCACACGGGCAGGCGATGATGAGTACGGCGACGGCGGCGGTGAACGCCTCGGTGGCGGCGTGACCGGTAACGAGCCACCCCACGAGGGTGCCGACAGCAATGATGAGCACAACCGGGACGAACACTCCCGACACCCGGTCAGCGAGTCGGGCCACCGCCGCCCGACTGCCCTGGGCCTCCTCGACCAGTCGCACGATCTGGGACAGCGTGGTGTCGGCACCAACCCGGGTGGCTTCCACCACGAGGAACCCGTGATCGTTGACGCAGGCTCCGATCACTTCGTCGCCGACCCCGACTTCAACGGGGACCGGTTCACCCGAGACCATTGAGGTGTCGACAGCACTGTGCCCCTCGACCACCACGCCGTCAGTGGGGATGCGCTCGCCGGGACGGACCTCGAAGCGATCACCGACCTCGAGGCTCGCAGCCGGGATCTCCGATCCGTCGACGAGTCGGGCGGTGGCGGCACCCAGTGTGGCGAGGGCCCGGATGGCGTCGCCCGAGCGGCGACGGGCCCGGGCCTCGAACCATCGACCCAACAGGATCAGGGTGATGATCACCCCGGCCGTCTCGAAGTACACGTGGGCCGTGTCGCTCGAGGTCATCGACAACATGCCGCTGTGATCGGCGTCGGCGGCGTCGAGGGCCACGAGCGCCACCGTCGACCACCCCCAGGCGGCCAGCGTGCCGAGGGAGACCAGCGTGTCCATGGTCGCCGTGCCATGCCGCAGGTTCAGTGCCGCTGCCCGGTGGAACCGTGCCCCACACCACCACACCACGGGTGTGGACAGGGCGAACGCCAGCCACTGCCAGCCCGCAAACATGAGAGGCGGCACCATGGAGATCAACACCAACGGCACCGTGAGAGCCACCGCCACCCCCAACCGTCGGCCGAGGGCCCGACGGTTGGCCTCAGCCACCTCGGCCGGGCCGGCCGCCCCGTCAACAGGCACCTGATAACCGAGCGATTCAATGGTGGCGCGCAGCTGTTCGACTCCGACGACATCAGGATCGAAACGCACCACGGCCCGTTCCGTGGCGAGGTTCACGTCGGCGTCGCTGACACCTTCAACCTTGTTGAGACTGCGACCGATCCGGTTGGCGCAGGCAGCACAGGTCATGCCCTCCACGGGCAGGTCCACGCGCTGGGTGCCGGTGTCGGTCGCCATGCCCTAAGGCTACCGGCATCCCCGGTGGGAGCCCATGGGTAGCGAGGGTCGGCGACCGTCGGACGGCCCTCAGGTTCGGGGCCCCTCTGCGTGCTGGCGTACCCAGGCGTGCATGGCGATGCCCGCGGCCACACCGGCGTTGATGGACCGGGTCGAGCCGAACTGGGCGATGGCGAGCACCTCGGTGCACGCGTCGCGGGCCTCCTCGCTGAGACCGGGACCCTCCTGACCGAAGACCAGCACACAGGCCTCGGGCAGCGACGCCGACTCGAGCGGGACCGAACCGGGCAGGATGTCGACCCCCACCAGTGGGAGTCCCTCGGCCGCCGCCCAGTCGACGAGCGAGCTCACCTCGGGATGGTGGTGGAGGTGTTGGTAGCGGTCGGTGACCATGGCTCCACGTCGGTTCCAGCGGCGCCGCCCCACGATGTGGACAGCGGCGGCGTTGAAGGCGTTGGCCGTGCGGACGACGGTGCCGATGTTGCGGTCGTGCTGCCAGTTCTCAATGGCCACGTGGAACGGGTGACGGAACTGGTCGAGGTCGGTGACGATCGCCTCGTTGCGCCAGTATCGGTATCGATCGGCGACGTTGCGACGGTCGCCACCAGCGAGGAGTTCGGGGTCGAACCGGTCGTCATCGGGCCACGGTCCAGACCACGGCCCCACGCCAACGGTGCCGACGTCATCATCGTCGTTGGCCTCACCACCCACGGCGTCCACGATTCCACGGTAGTGGCGCGCCACCTACCATGGTTCCGTGACCGATCTGCAGGAGTCCGTGCAAACCATTGAACGCCCCGAGGAGCGTCTCGACGATGGTGACAACGAGCGACTCGCCCACATCATTCGCAAGTCGGACCAGATGCGCGCCTACATCCACGGTGAGGCGGTCACGGCACTGTGTGGGAAGCGATGGGTCCCGACCCGTGACCCGGAGCGCTTCCCGGTGTGTCCGGAGTGCAAGGTCGTGTTCGACGCCATCACCGGTGGGGCCGGTGGCGGCGAGCGCCGCTGACCCCGACCGCCGGTCACCCATCCCAACCAGCAACTCCCACCTCCTCTGCGGACGGTAGGGTCAGGTCCGTGCCCGACCACAACGATGCCGATCAGGCCACGCCCCGTTTCTCCCCGCCGGGTCGGTTCCCCATCTCGGGCACGCTGGCTGAGGTGCTCGCCCTCACCGAGGCCGGTGGCCGACCCCACGAGGAGGTCGCCGCAGACGGACCGCCGCCCCCGACCGACGCCGTCGCTGGCCGGGTGATGTTGTGGCGACACATGGGCAAGCGCCTGTTCGGCACCCTCCAAGACGGTTCCGGTCGTATGCAGGTGTCGTTGTTCCGGGACGAGATGGATCCCGAGGTCTACCGGGAGCTCGCCAAGGGCATCCGCATGGGGGACTTCATCGGTGTCGAGGGGTACCGCTACATCACCGGCAAGGGTGAACCGACGCTCGGCGCCCGTGAGGTCACCGTCTTGCAACGTTCGCTCGAGCCCATGCCTGACAAGTGGGCGGGCGTGGTCGACACCGATGTGCGCTACCGCAAGCGGTACCTCGACCTGCTGGGCAACCCCGAGTCCCGCCAGCGTTTCCTGGTGCGGAGCCGTCTCATCGCCTTCATCCGTCGGTGGCTCGACGAACGTGGCTTCCTTGAGGTCGAAACGCCCATGCTGCAAGCGGCGGCGTCGGGTGCGGCCGCACGACCGTTCTCCACCCACCACAACGCCCTCGATCGTGATTTCTACCTCCGCATCTCGCCGGAGACCTACCTGAAGCGGGTCGTCGCCGGTGGGTTCGACCGTGTGTACGAGATCGGCAGGAACTTCCGCAACGAGGGCATCGATACCTCCCACCTCCAGGAATTCACGATGTTGGAGTGGTACGCCGCCTACTGGGATTACACCGACAACATGATGGCGGTGCGTGACCTCATCGTCGCCGCCCTGACGGAGGTGACGGGTTCCACGACCGTGGACCACGACGGTGTCGCCCTCGACTTCGGTGCCCCATGGCCGGTCATCGACTACCGCACCGCAGTGCGTGAGGCCACCGGCATCGATCTTTCGGTGGTAGTCGACGTCGACGCCCTCAAGGCCGAGATTGCGGACCGGGGTATCGCTGATGACCTCGGGGACACCGTCTCCTATGGCGCCCTCGTCGATCTGCTCTACAAGCGCACCGTCCGGCCGTCGCTCGTGCAACCGTGCTTCTTGGTCCACCACCCCGCCGAACTCGTGCCGCTGGCGCGCCGCAACGACGACGACCCGTCCGTGCTCGACATGTTCCAGGTCGTGGTGGCGGGCTGGGAGATCGTCAAGGCCTACTCCGAACTCGTCGATCCCATCGAGCAGGAGGAACGACTCCTCGAGCAGGTGCGGCTGCGGGAAGCCGGTGACGACGAGACGATGATGATGGAGGACGACTTCATCGAGGCCATGCGGCACGGCATGCCACCCATGTCGGGTCTCGGTCTCGGCATCGACCGGTTCGTGGCGTTGGCGACGGGAGCCCCCACCCTTCGAGATGTCGTGCTGTTCCCCCTGCTGCGGGAGGCGCCGTCGGCGACTGACGCTGGTGACGCAGCTGGGGCACCCGAGGTCGACTAGCCGCCCGAGACGAGAGCGTCAGCTCCCTTTGGTGGTTCGGGGTCGTCGGGGTTGTCGAGCCAGTTCGCAGGTAGGGCCACCGGCCGTGGCCCGTGGGTGTGCCCCCGTGGTTGGCGGCGGGCGATCGTGTCGGGCACGAACCCCTCACCGAGGGTGTCGACGGCTCGGTGCAACTCGTCAACGAGATCGTCCCGGGTACCGGCTGCCATCATCGCCTGGCGCGCCGCTCCGCCCACCGGCACAGCCTGGAGATACCAACCGATGTGCTTGCGGAAGTCCCGCACGGCGGTGGTCTCGACACCGGGCCGTCCACCCGAGGGTGTGTGGGCACAGAGCAGGTCGAGATGTTCAACCATCGTCGCCACAATCTCGCCGAGTGTCGGCTCGACGGGTGCCGGTTGACCGGTGAACGCCGCCGTCAACTCGGCGAAGAGCCATGGCCGACCGAGACAACCTCGCCCGACTACGACCCCGTCACATCCCGTTTCGGCCATCATGCGCAGGGCGTCGGCCCCACAGAAGATGTCACCGTTGCCGAGCACGGGAGTGTCGGGTGAACGTTCGGCGACGGCGACCTTCAGCGCCGTGATCGCCTCCCATCGCGCCTGTCCCGAGTACAGCTGGTTAGCGGTGCGGGCGTGAAGGGCAATCGCTGCGACTCCGGCGTCGGCGGCGATCAGCGCCGCTTCGGTGTCGGTGCGGAGATCGTCGTCGATACCCATTCGCATCTTGACGGTGACGGGAACGTCCCCCGCAGCGTCGACTGCCGCTGCGAGGATTCGGGCGAGCAAGACGGGGTGGGCGGGGAGGGCGGCACCGCCCCCCTTGCGGGTGACCTTCGACGCCGGACAACCGAAGTTGAGGTCAACGTGGTCGGCGCCGATTTCGTTGACGAGGATGCGCACGGCAAGGCCCACGACCGCGGGGTCAACCCCGTACAGCTGGACACTGTGGGACCGGGCGTCGGGTGCCCGGGCCACCATGGCGAGGGTGGTCCGATGACGCTCCACCAGTGCCCGGGCGGTGATCATCTCGCTCACGCCGAGCAGCGCTCCGAATTGTGCACACAACGTTCGAAACGCCGGATTGGTTACACCGGCCATGGGAGCGAGCACCACGGGCGGGTCCACGGTCAGCGGACCGATACGGAGCGGGACAACCGGCAACGAGGGTGACGGGGCGACAGTCATTGGTCGTCGCCAGTCGCGGTGTCAGGAAGATGCCAGAGGTCGGTGATGGCAACACCGTGAGTCGCCAGGAGTCGCCGGACTGCTGGCACCGATACCCCGATGACGTTGCCGGGGTCACCGTCGATGCCTTCGAGGAATGCTGCTCCGAACCCGTCGAGGGTGAATGCACCGGCGACAGCAAGAGGTTCACCGGTGGCGAGGTAGGCGGCGAGTTCGGTTTTGGTGGGGTCACCGAAATGCACGGTGGTCGCTACCGATTCGCATGCCACGTCGCCAGTGGCGAGGTCAATGATGCAGTGGCCGGTGTGCAGCACCCCCGTGGCGGTGTGCATCTGTTCCCAGCGTCGCCACACCTCTTCCTCGTCGACCGGCTTGCCGAGAGCTTCACCGTCAAGGTCGAGCATCGAGTCACAACCCAAGACGAACGTCCTCGAGTCGGTTCGATTCAACTGTCCGGCGACAGCACGCGCCTTGCGCTCGGCGAGCACGATGACCGCCTCAGAGGTGGGGAGGTGGGCAACGCCGTCCTCGTCGACGCCACTGGTGATCACTTCGGGATCGAGGCCAGCTTCACGCAGCACCCGAAGGCGAGCGGGCGAAGCTGAGGCCAGCACCAAGTGTGGCGGCGGAGAGGTTTGCTCAGACACGCCGCCATGGTTGCAGGGTGACCGGGTCGACCGTTACCCCACGGACGTGGTGGAGAGTGATAGCAAAGTTTGATAGCATCAAAGGATGGCAGTGACACGAACCACTTTCACGCTTGATCTCGAGTTGGCGGACCATGCCCGATCCCTCGGGGTCAACATCTCAGCGGCCGCCCGGCGAGGAGTGGCGGAGGCTGTCAGAGCGGCGATGGCCGATCGAGATCGCCAGGCGTATGAACGGATGCCTGAGCTCGTTGACGACGAGTGGGAGCGGGCTGAGTCCTGGGGCGAGCCGTGAGGCGGGGCGATGTCTGGCTCGCCCAGATCGGGCAGAAGTTACGCCCGGTCGTGGTGCTGACACGAGATCAGGTGATCGGAGTCCGTCGACTGGTCGTGGTCGCCGAGGTGACCACCCAGGCACGAGGTTCCCATGTCGAAGTGTCAGTTGATCACGAGTCCGTTGGGTTGGATCGCCCGTCGGTCGTCAATGCCGACGGGATCCACACCATCGCCCAGACGAGGCTGACGCATCATGTTGGAACGCTTGCTCCAGGTGACATGAGTCGCGTCTGCATAGCCGTCAGACGGGCAATCGGCTGCTGAAGCGCCGAGCCGAGAGACGAGTTGGATGGAATCAGCGCCTCTGCTCGTCGCGTGACGCTCGGCATGGCGGGATCATCATGCTCGCTCGTTCAGCGCAACCCGAGGAGATGCGCACGCGAAGTTCGAGTCAGACCGTCATCGGCGCTACTCGGAACCGGTCGCCTGGACGATGTGTGAGATCCGGTTGACCTGTTGGACGACGAGATGGGTGGGGATTCGTTCCTTCATCTCCGTGACATGGCTCACGACGCCAACCGCCCGTCCTCCACTGCGGAGACCGTCGAGGATGTCGAGGACGGAATTGAGAGCGTCACCGTCGAGTGTGCCGAAGCCCTCATCGATGAACAGGGTCTCAAGTGAAACGCCACCCGCCTCGGCAGCGACGACGTCGGCTAGCCCGAGGGCGAGTGCGAGCGAAGCTATGAAGCTCTCACCGCCCGAAAGTGAGCGGGTCCCGCGGGTCTTGGTGGTGTGGAGATCGAGAACTTCGATGCCAAGACCGCCCATCGCCCGACCATCACTGACCTCGTCGGTTTGCAGCAGCGTGTAACGACCATTGGTCATTGCGCTCAGGCGCTGGCTGGCCGCAGAGGCAACGCGGGCGAGTTGGGCAGAAAGCACGTAGTTCACGAGACTCATCCGAACGGACTGAGTGATGGCCCCGGTGTCACCGTTGGCAAGCCGGGCCAGGTTTCGGACTGTCTCGTGTTGACGACGCATCGGTCCTCCGGCCTCGACGGCTTGATCGAAGGCTTCCCGACAGCGGCGAAGTGACTCGATCTGGTTGTTGATGCCGCTGAGGACCGTGGTGGTCTCTCGCTCGTCCACCCGCAAATTTTCGACCTTGATGCTCGCCGCCCCGGGGTCGGCAGGAGGTCGTTTCACTGCGTTGATGACGTCTTCATCCTCAAGGGTGGTGCGGATGGCGGTGAGTTGCTCCTTCGTATCGTTGATCTGCTGGGTGAGTTTCGCCAACTCAGACTCGCCAAGCATCGCTGCCTCAGCAGCTTCGACGCTTGGGAACTGTGCCTCAGTCGCACGTAGCTCGGCGTCGCTCAGCAGTTCCTTGAGAGTGTCGTCGAGTTGGGCGACTTGCTGGCGGGAATCGAGAACATGCTGAATGGCGTCGCGTTGGGCGGTGAGTACCTCGACACGTTCTTGCACCGAGGTGAATGGGCTTGCGGCCTCAGTAAGTTGTTCCTGAAGTTGGTTGAGCCCGCTCTCTGCCGCCCGTCGCTCGCTATCGATTTCGGGCCGTTGCTCCTTGAGCGCCGCGATCTCGGCTTCGCGCCCAGCGATATCTTCGTTGGTTGTTTGGAGATGCTGCCGGGCGTCGTCGCCTCGGCGAATTCGTCCCTGCAGCTCTTGTTCGAGAGCGCAGGCGGCCTCGTAGCTCCGCTCGAATTCCTCAAGTTTGGCGGCCCCAATGGCATCAGTGATGGCCTCGATTCGTTGTCTGCGGTTGGCTAGGTCGTTCACCAGAATGGTTGCTGTCTGCGCCGCCTCATTGTGAGCAGTGAGGGCAGCATTGAGCGCGTTGTCGGTTACCAACGCAGTGGTTGCCTGCGCCGGCTGCGGATGGTCGGGGGAGCCACACACGGGGCAGGGATTACCTGCGGTAAGTGATTCCGCCAGTTCCGCCGAGATGCTGGCAATCCGCTGCCGGAGAAGCGCTTTGTACTCCGTCTCCTTTGCTTCGGCTTCTTGCATCGCTCCGGAGAGTCGCTCTGACAACTCGTTGGACTCCCCCCGAAGTCCCTCTCGGTCCGCAGCGGCATCCAGGGCTCCCTTTGTCTTCGCCACCGCTGCCGTGGCAGCGACAAGTTGCTTCTGGGCCTCGGTGCCGTCTGATTCGAGCTGACGGTGTTCCTCAAGGCCCGAGCGCATCTCGTCGACTTTTGCGCTCTTCGCTGCGATCTCGGCGGTGAGCGCGCTGAGCTTCTCGATCGATTCGGCTGCGTTCTTCTTCAGAGAGGGCAGCCGAGTTTTCTCGTCCGCCAGGAGATCCCCGAGTCTCGTCAACTGCTCTCCGAGGGTGGTTTGAGCACCGCGAAGGGCGGCCTCGTCCGAATCCATCAGGTCGGGTCGGACCGTTCTCAGCACGACGAGTCGCTCGTCAAACCTGTCCTTCTCCTCGGTGTGCCTGATCGCAGCTCGTGATCGTTGGTCGAGAATCGTCCGGATGGGCTCGGCGGCAATTGATGCTCTCTGTTGTTCCTCTAAGAGGGGGAGTTGATTCAGCTGATCAGCCAGTGCGGTGTGTGCCTCGAGTGCCTTTCGGTGGCGATCCTGGAGGCTGTGGAGTCTGGTCTGGTCCTCCAGATCGAGAACGGCTTCTCCGACCCGTTTGGTCGCTGCGTCCGCTGCCTTCTGGGCCGCATCGAGTGCAGCCAGTAGTCGCTGATCGTTGTCGTCGAGCCAGCGCTTCCGGGCATCATCGGTCGCATCAGGAGTGTCGGTCTCGAGTGCCCCGGCACATTCGTTGAACGCTGCGCCCAGCTGTGTGTCGAGTTCGCTGAGTTCATCACCCAGTCGCGTAGCTTCCTCTCGCAGCCAGCGGGCGACCGCACTGAATTGCTTCGTGTCAAAGACGGCCTGGAGTAGCGCTTGACGATCGTTGGCGTTCGCTCGCAGGAATCGGGCGAAATCCCCCTGTGGAAGGAGAATGACCTGCTGGAACTGTTCGGCGGTGAGGCCAACAAGTTCTTCGAGGAACTCGTCGGCATCCGACGGCTTGGAAGCGCGACTCTCCCAGTCGGTCCCGGTCCACTCCTTCACGATGGCGCTTGAAGGATGTGTGGTGGTGCCCCCTCCCCTTTTCTTGGGCCGGTCCTGTCGCGGCTGGCGTGTGATTTGGACCCGACGAGCTCGGATGGTGGCCTCAAGGACAACCTCGGTAAGCAGACTCTCGTCAGCGAGGTGACTACGCAGATCACCGAGCTGGTCACCACGAGCACCGGGAACCTTGCCGTAGAGGGCAAAGGAAATAGCGTCGAGAATGGACGTCTTTCCGGATCCGGTCGGGCCATTGAGCAGGAAGATGCCGGCGGTAGCGAGCGTGTCGAAGTCGACAGTTTCGGTGCCGGCGAATGGCCCGAAGGCGGCGAGTTGTAATTGGTGGAGTCTCACTCGTCTGTTGCTCCCGTGCTGCGACTGGCATCAACGGCTGTAGTGAGGACGGCGAACTCCTCGGCACTGGGATCGTCGCCAACCTGCTCCCGGTAAAACTCGACGATGGTTTCGAACGGAGTGAGGCCTTTGATGCGGGTTCCACGATCGTCCGGGGGCAGGGCGCTGGTTTGGGCAGGTCGATGCTCAAGGGCAATGGCATGGGGGAAACGAGTGCGCAGACGGTCCATCGGGCCGGACGGGATAATGGTGTCGGTGACGAGGGCGCGGACCCACGCGTCCTTGACGTCTTCGTGTTGCGGATCATCGATTAGTTGCTCAAGTGTTCCCTCGATAGTCACGAGCCGACGGACGACGGGAGTGGGGATTTCGGTGATGGTCACACCACCGTCCCCTCCGAGATCAACGATGCTCACAGATTTTCTGTGGGTCTCCTCTGAGAACGAGTAGGCGAGTGGTGAGCCGCTGTAGCGAACGGTCCCGGCCATGGTCTGGGGACCGTGAAGGTGACCAAGAGCGGTATAGGAGATTCCTTCGAAGGCTGAGACGGGTACGGAAGCAGCGCCGCCGATCGTGAGATCGCGCTCAGAGTCCGAGGTGGAACCGCCAGCCACGAAGGCGTGGGCGACCACTACCGAACGTGGTTCGGCCCGGCCCGCCAGATCAGCTCGTACCCTCGCCATTGCGCTGTTGATCACGTCGGTATGAGTGGCGGATACGGCCTCGAGTTTCTTCTGGCTGTCGATGGGATCCAGGTAGGGCAGGCCGTAGATCACTACCTCGCCGTGGTCGTCGCTCAGCACGACCGGGGTCCCGATGGCCGAGGGGTCGGTGGCGACGTGGACGTTCAGCGCTTTGAGAAGTCCCGCGTGGGTTCCGACCCGAGTCGGGGAGTCGTGGTTCCCCGAGATCATGACGAGGGGCACGTTGGTGGATGCGAGCCGGTGGACGGCGTCATCGAAGAGTCGAATGGCGTCGACGGCGGGGTTGGATCGGTCATAGAGATCCCCGGCAACAATGACGGCTTCAACTTGTTCGTTCCGCACGACCTCCACCAACCAATCGACGAAGGCGGCTTGATAGTCGAGGAGCTCCACGCCATGCAGGCGTTTGCCCAGATGCCAGTCAGAAGTATGGAGAAGGCGCACGGTAAGCATCCTACGGACCGGCTGTGACAGCCTTCCGGGTATGGATCTGCCCGCCCCCTCCAGCCCGATCGAAGCGCTCAGCGCCATCACCCTGGCGGTGTCTGACATGGACCGGGCCGTGGCCTTCTACACCGCAGTCGGATTTGAGGTTGCCTTCGGTGGGGCCGGGACCCCCTTCACCTCTCTGCGGGCCGGCACCGGTTTCCTGAATCTCCAGTTGGACCCCGATCATGCGCCCATCCCACGGATCTGGGGCCGGGTGATCTTGTGGGTAGACGACGTCGATGCCGCTTACGCCCGAGTGGTCTCAGCCGGTGGCCAACCTGACGGCCCACCTGCCGACGCCCCATGGGGAGAGCGTTACTTCCACGTGCGCGACCCCGATGGTCACGAACTCAGTTTTGCCCGGCTGCTCTCCTGAACGGATCAACGACCTCGCAGCCATCCTTTGGTGCTTTGAACGGACAGTTGACCCACCCAGCGGCCACAATGATCAAGTGACCGCATACCTCAGCCCGTCTGGCGCATCCCTGTGGAAGCAATGTCCCCGCCGTTGGTGGTTCCGCTACGTCGAGGGACTTCCCGAACCGCCACCCGGTGAACCGGCGGTAATGGGAACTTTCGTGCACAAGGTGCTCGAGGATCTGCTGGCGCTGGCACCCGCCGATCGAACCCCGGAGGCCGCCCGTCAGATCGCCACGGAGTACTTCGCCTCGTTCTCCGAGCGTGGCGACTTCCAGGCGCTCGGATTCGACGAGGCTGCAACCCGGAGGTTCAAGCACAAGGCCTGGACTGCGATCAGCGCCTACTTCGCCGAGTTTGCGCCCACCGAGGTGGATCCGGTGCACCAGGAGATGCGAGTACGGGCCGAGGTTGCCGGTGTGCCGTTCTTTGGCATCATTGATCTCCTCGAGCGCGATGGCTCGGTTGGTGGTGACGCCGTGATCGTGACCGATTACAAGACCGGCACTCCCCCCGACACCACCAAGCCGTGGTCGGCTGAGCAGAACGCCGAGAAACTCCTGCAACCCATGTGGTACGCCGCCGCGCTGATGGAGATGGGGGAGCACACTCCCACGCTGGCCCGCCTCCTGTACTTCACTGCGGCGGAGACTGCTGACGGAGGACTCGTCGGTCGCACGGGGAAACTGTCGGCGACGGTTGACGACGATGCCTTGGGGGCCGCCCGCGTGGAGCTGGCTCTGCGCTGGCGCCAGATCGGTGAAGCTCAGGAGACGGGATCGGCTGAGGCCAAGCCGGGGGTGCTGTGTGGCTGGTGTCCTTTTGTGACCCACTGCGCCGAAGGCGAGGCGGAGGTCCGCCGACTGCACGGGGAGACGAATCGGCGCACCGGTCAACCTCGCATGCGCGCTGATGCGCCGGCGGTGGTTGAACTGGGCCTGTCGTGACGGACCCTCCGGTGTCTGGCGCGCCGATGCGGTGCGTGGTCATCGGGGCTTCGGGGTACGTCGGTGGCCGGCTTGTGACACGGTTGCTTGCGGCCGGGCACGAGGTCGTCTGTGTTGCCCGATCGCCGGCCAATCTTGGTGGAATGCCATGGGCCGCCGAGGTCCGGATCGCCCAAGGTGATGTCCTCGACCGTTCCTCGCTCGAGAGTCCCTTCAGTGGCGCTGATGTCGTCTACCACCTCGTCCACGCCATGGGAGGGGCAACGGATTTTGCTGATGCTGACCGTCGTGGGGCGGCCAACGTGCGGGACGCAGCCGCTGAGGCTGGTGTCAGCCGCATTGTCTATCTCGGCGGGCTCGGACCCGACGAGGGTCTCTCCCCGCATCTCGCCAGCCGCCATGAGGTGGGCCGCGTGCTTGCGGCGGGGTCAGTGCCGGTCACCGAGTTGCGGGCGGCGGTGATCATCGGGTCGGGGAGCGCCAGTTTTGAGATGTTGCGCAGCCTCGTTGAGGTTCTCCCGGTCATGGTGGTTCCACGCTGGGTGACCCGCACCCGATGTCAGCCCGTCTCGATCCGAGACGTGCTCTTCTACCTCGCCGCGATTCTCGATGTCCCCGAGACCGCAGGACGGGTCCTCGACATCGGTGGGCCCGAGGTTCTGACGTACCGAGACATGATGCAGGTCTACGCCCGAGTGGCCGGCCTACCTCGCCGGGTGATCCTCCCCGTGCCCGTGCTCTCCCCTCGGCTGTCGTCGCACTGGATCAATGTCGTCACTCCGCTGCCTATCGGGTTGGCCCGACCCTTGGTCGACAGTCTCACGACCGACGTCGTCGTACGTCCCGATCACGACATTCAACGCTGGATTCCCCACACCACGATTCCCCTCGACGAAGCCATCACTCGTGCACTGCAACGCATCCGTGAACTCGACGTCGTGACCTCGTGGGCCGGATCGGTCCGGGCAGTTTCCTCGGGTACCGAAAATCCGGCCGACCCGATCCCAACCGATCCGGGTTGGTCGGGCGGGGCCCTGCGCACCGACGAACGCCATGCCGTGTCCATTGCGTCTCCCGAGGACCTCTACGCCGTGGTGTCGGGCATCGGCGGGGATCGGGGTTGGTACGGGTTCGGGTGGCTGTGGCGTGTCCGGGGGCTCGTCGACAAACTCACGGGTGGTGTGGGAATGCGCCGCGGCCGACGGCATCCGGACGACTTGCGGCCGGGAGATCCCCTGGACTTCTGGCGGGTGGAGGTGGCTGAGCGGCCTCGGGAGGTGCGGCTCAAGGCCGAGATGCGACTCCCGGGAACGGGTTGGCTGGACTGGCGGATCGAACCGTTGCCAGGGGGTGGGAGTGCCTTGCGTCAACTGGCGATGTTCGCTCCCCGGGGACTCGTGGGTCGCGCCTACTGGCTCGCTGTCACACCGTTCCACCATCTCATCTTCGGTCGGCTGGCGCGTTCGCTGGCGGCGGCGGCGGACCGTCGGGTGAGCCAGCGAGGCAACTGAGCACACCGTCAACCAGAGGACGGCCTCAGTGCACTCGCACCTCGAGCGCGTTGAGTCCTCGGAGGGTGAACGTATTCCGCCATTCGGGTTCGGCGGTGAGCTCGATGGTGTCGAATCGCTCGAGCAGATGATTGAAGAACACGCGGCCCTCCATGCGGGCGAGTGAGGCTCCAAGGCAGTAGTGGATGCCGGTGGCGAAACTGAGTACTGGAGTCGGTCGGTCCACGATGCGGAACACCTCGGGGTCTTCGAATTTTTCGGGGTCACGATTCGCCGCGCCGAGCAGGGTGATCACCCAGTGGCCCCGAGGGATCTGTTGGCCGCCAATCTCAATGTCAGCCACCGTCCGGCGCGCATCCATTTGCACCGGTGATTGGTAGCGGAGCATTTCCTCGACTGCGGCCGCAGCGAGGGATGGGTCAAGACGAAAGCGCCCCATCTCTTCGGGGTTCTTCAAAAGACACCACAGACCGTTCCCAATCAGGTTCGTAGTGGTCTCGAATCCAGCGGCAAAGATCAGGATGAGAGTTGCGATCATCTCTTGGTCGGTGAGCGGCTCGGTGCCGGGCTCCTCACCGGCGAGCTGGGCCGCTTGGACGGCAACGAGGGCCGACGTCAGGTCATCTTGGGGGTGGGCTTTGCGGTCGGCGATCAGCCCCTCGAAGTAGGTACGGAGTTGGAGACCAGCGGCCGCAGCGGCCTGCTGCTGTTCGGGGGTGATGCCTGGTTCAAGTGAGGTCGCCGCGTCTCGAACCAGCGTGCGGAACAAGTCGCGATCTTCGGCCGGCACACCGACGAGCTCTCCGATGACCCTCACCGGCAGCGGGAAGCCGACGAGATCAAGAAGATCCCCTTCCCTGGCCTCGGCAAGGTCATTGAGCACGGCGTCGGTCATGGCCTCGACTGCTGGGCGCAGTTGCTCGACTCGTCGGGGGGTGAACCCCCGACTGACCAGACCGCGTAGGCGGGTGTGATCAGGGGGGTTCAGTCGGAGCAGCGACTTCTGGGCTGTCGGATCGAGATCACGCTCTCGCCGCCCGAACAGGAAAGGAGAGTCTGAATCGGACTCGTCAGCGGCACCCGGCTCAGGATCTTCGGGTAGCCGGGTGGGGGGCTGGGCGGTGCCGGGGTGGCGGAGCACCTCGTGGCAATCGTCGTACCGGGTGGCGAACCACAGGGGTCCGAACGACGCCCCGTGGACTGGTGCATGTGTACGAAGGGTCCGGTAGTGCTCGAAGGGGACGGCTCGGACGTCGGGGTCGAGCAGCAGTTGCACCGCCATGTGGTCGAGTTCGGCGTGGCTGAGCGTGTCAGCGGTTTCAGGAGTCACCTCTCCATGATTCCACTGCTCCATCGGCTCTGCACCCTGCGAGGGACCCCGAGCCGACGCCGATAGGTTGGAAAGGCCCGGGGGGGTGCCCGGCACATGTTGGATGTGCCCATGAATTGGGAGGCACCCCTATGTCAGAGACGTTCCGGTTGGGGCGGCTATTCGGTGTGAGGATCGGCGTGAACTGGAGCGTCGTGGTCATCCTCGTGCTGGTGGTGGTCGGTCTCGCCGCAGGCCGTTTCCCCGTCCTCTACCCCGATCTGCCCACTGGGGTCTATCTCGCTGCTGGCCTCGTGGCGGGTGGCGTCTTCCTGGGGTCGTTGTTGGCGCATGAGCTCGCCCACGCCGTCGTGGCGGGACGTAACGGCGTCGAGGTGGAGGCGATCACTCTGTGGATGTTCGGTGGCGTAGCCAAGTTGAAAGGCGAACCCGCAAGTCCGCGCGCTGATCTCTGGGTTGCTGCCGTCGGGCCGCTCGTCAGTGTGGTCCTCGCCCTGTTGTTCACCGGGGTCGCCGTCATCCTCAACCAGGCTGGTGTTTCGGGGCTTGTCACCGGTGTGGTCGAGTGGCTGGCACTCATCAATGGGTTGCTCGCCGCCTTCAATCTGGTTCCGGCAGCACCACTCGATGGTGGACGGATTCTCCGTGCCGTGTGGTGGGCGGCCACTGGCGACCGGGTGAGGGCTGCGGTGCGCGCGGCACAAGCAGGACGCGTCTTCGGCTGGGCGCTCATCGCTGGTGGCATCGGCCTCACCGCTATTGGTGCCGGGCTCGGCGGGGTGTGGTTCGTGCTGATCGGTTGGTTCATCACCATGGCGGCCCATGGTGAGGAGGACTACGTGCGGATGCAGTCATCCCTCGCTGGTGTTCGTGTCGGTGAGGTGATGACGGCCAATCCCGTGACGGTTCCGGCAGGGACGACGGTCGCCGAGTTCGTCTCCGACTACGTCTTCACCCACCCCTTCTCAACCTTTCCGATCGTTGACGCTGCAGAGCGTCCGATTGGCCTGTTAGCCCTGCGTGACGTCAAGCGACTGCCTCTTGGTCAGCGGGAGGTCACCCGGGTGGAGGATGCGGCCGTGCCCCTGCCGTGGGTCTTGGTCCTTGCTCCGCAGGAGCCGATGGACGCTGCCATTGAGCGCCTGAATCTGGCGCAGAGTGGTCGGGCGCTCGTCGTTGACGGTGATCGGATAGCCGGCATCGTCTCGCCCGTCGACATCGTGCGGCGGCTCGAGGCGGCCGAGATCGCACGCGGCTGACCCAGGTTGGCGCTTGCCGCTAGGTGATCGGGTGTCACGGTGGCTACGACGGCGACGGCGCTGATCCCAGCAGACCTCGGGTGGCCGGACTACCGTCCTCGGGGTCGGGTGCCTCGTTTGAGACAACCGATATCCAATCACTTGTTGGTCGGGGGGCTCGGGTTGCGCGCGGGGGGATTGCACCAGCCTTTGGTCGCCGGCTTACAACCAACCAAAAGGGGGGAATCGTGGAAGACCTTCTCGTCACCGCGAATCCAATGCTCCAGGAGGTGACGTTGACCGGCAACCAGTACCTGCTGGTCTACAACGTCTTCTCACTGGTGGTGGCGGCAATGTTCGCCGCCTTCGTCTATTTCCTGTTGAACGTCAACCAGGTGTCGAAGCAGTACCGCAACGCGGTCGTTGTTTCCGCCATCGTGGTTGGCATCGCCGGCTATCACTACTTCCGGATCTTCACCGGATGGGCCGACGGCGAGTTCAACGAGGGCTACCGCTACGCCGACTGGCTGCTCACGGTGCCGCTGCTGCTCATCGAGCTCCTCATTGTTCTGGGACTCGTTGCGGCAAAGCGCAAGGCGCTCACCATCCAGCTCGTGGTGGCCGCCGTGTTGATGCTTGCCCTCGGCTACCCGGGTGAAGTCGCCACCGAGACCTCCACGAAGTGGATTTTCTGGGTGCTGTCCATGATCCCGTTCGTGTACATCCTCGGAACTCTGGTCAGCCAGATGTCTGCAGCTGCGAAGCGCGAATCAGCAGGGGTCGCCGGTGCACTCCGCGTGGCCATGGTCCTGTTGCTCGTGGCGTGGCTGGTGTATCCGATTGCCTATCTCTTCCCGGTGTTCTTCGAATCGGGAAGCTCGACGGCAGAGACCGTCCGCCAGGTCGGCTACTCCGTTGCCGACCTTCTGGCCAAGCCCATCTATGGCCTGGCCATCCTCGCTGTCGCCAAGCGGCGGTCGGCGGAGGAAGAGGGCGCGTCGGCCTAGGCCAGACGTTGAACCTGTTGAGCGTGGGGGTGGTTCGCCACCCCCACGCCACCAGGGGACCTGTTGGCGTGGATCGAGATCCCGCCGACAGTCGAGCGTGGGAGCACGCTCGTGATTGAGATCAGCTACCGACGGCGGCCAACAGGCACAACGCCGACGTGAGACTGAGAACCGCTGGTGGGGCCGATTCGCCAACCTTGTCGCCGGCCCGCACGTGGAGAACCGCGGCGAGCATGAAGTAGATCGCCAGCGCAGCGGCGGTGACGGCACCGAGGGGCCGCAGGGCGAGACCTACCAGAAGCCCGACAGCCGCAAGTGTTTTCACGGTGGCGAGAAATGGCAATAGGTGATCGAAGCCGAGGCGCTGAAGCGTCTCCACCACCCGAGGCTGCCGAGTGACATCGGCTGCGGCGGAGGCAACACAGATGACGCTGAGCAGGATCGCAAGAACCACGTACAGGGTTGTCATGTCGGCAACCTAGTCCGCCCCATGGTCCCAGCATCAATGGTCAAATCTCGCCACGGTGGTATCCGGCGTCGCTGTTGGAAGAACCAGCTGCTGGCGAGTCACCCAGCGCCCCCGGCAGGACTCGAACCTGCGGCCTACCGCTTAGGAGGCGGTTGCTCTTCCTCTGAGCTACGGGGGCGTGCAGCCTGCGGGGCGGACGGGCCGCCCGGAGGCCACCCGGCGATGCTAGTGGTGACCTCCCCCAGTTCGAAGATGTCGATCTTGGTGAGGCCCACCCCAGGTCACATTCCCCGGGGCTAAGGACGTGGTTGCACCGGAGCGGATGGCGCTGATGGTGGACCGTACCCGCCGGCGTTGGCAGCCCGCACGGTCACGGTGAACCGCTGGCCGTTGTTGAGCCCACTGATCCTGCAGGTGGTCGTCGGTGCGGCGGCGACACACGAGGCGCCCCCGGGCTCGGCGACAGCCTGGTAGTTAGTGACCGGTCCACCCCCGACGTTCGTTGGTGGAACCCACGTCACGACCAGAGCGCGCGAGGCGGGTGTGACCGAGGTGATTTGGGGTGCACCGGGGGGCGCAACGGGTGGTGTCACCGCGAGGGTGATCTGGTCGGCGTTGGCGGGGCGCACCTGGTTCGTTGCCGCCAGCCCATCCCACGTGGTGACGGTGACGGCAAGAACACCCGCGGTGACACCGGCAATTGCCCAGTTCCGCGACGACTTCTTCCAACCCGACCACCTCATGATGAGCGGGGTGATTCAACCGTCATGGGCTGGGGGCGTGGTAGCGCCAAGATCGTGGCCCGTCGGTGACCC
>JALRFT010000198.1 GCA_023261915.1 Acidimicrobiales bacterium
GGCATCTCATCTTCAGGGCAATCTGAGCGCAATGGCCTCAGTCGCCGTGAGATGGTTGTGGGGGGTGTGGCGATCATCGCCGTGCTGGCCCTCTTTGCCGTGTTCGCCGTCATCACCATCACGGCCGAGTCCGAGAAGCCCGAACTCGTGGGCGGGTCTTTCTTCGTTCCCTACTACGACGACGATCCCACCAGTGGGGCAGTGGGGTTCAATGTCGTCGACGGCGGGGCAGTGGGCCGATTGGCCCAGGTCCCTGAGCTCATTGGTCAGGAACGCAACAACCAGCAATGGGTCGAGGTACACAACACCCCGATCGGGACGTTCCTCGTTGATCGCAGCAACGGCAACACCTCGCTGATCACCCCCGGTGTGAACACTGCCCGGCGAGACCCGACCCGCATCGCCCCACCGGCAGCAGGCGCGTCGGCGACGGCCGGGGCATCGATCATGGCGTTCCCCACTGAGGATGGTCTGTACCTCGTTCGGCGGGCGCAGAATCCCGGTGGGGGATACAACGGAGATGTCCACCTCATCACTGAGGGTTCGATCGCCGGTGGCATCGAAGTCGGTGCCAGCGAACTCCCCGGTTCCCTCGCCACTGCGACCCTCGTCGTCAACGATGCCGTCGTAGCCGGCGATGAGCGGTTTGCGGGTCTCGGCGAGGCCGGCCGCTACGACGATTCACTGGCCGCCGTCACCTCCGGCGGAGCGCTGTGGATGGTTCTCAGCGAAGGTGGTGGGGGCCGGGTCGTGCGGGTCAGCAGCCCCTCGGCGGACGCCATTGCCAAGTTCCAGGAGGCCTCGGCCCGAGCCACTGCCGATGAAGATGTCCCGCCGCCAGCGCTGACCATCAGCGAGTACGGCGGCGTCGGTGTGGACAGCGTCATGACCCCGTACCCGTCATCAGATGGGGTTGCTGTCGCTGACCCGTCGACGGGAGACGTCACCTTCTGGGGCCCCGAGGGGGAGATCGCCCGGGTCAGGGTCGACGGACTGCAGGGAGCCGACACCGTCCTCCCGGTGAACGGTGGGGCGTTGGCCTGGTTCGCAGTGGGCACGCCCGGTGGCTCATGGCGTCTTGTGGGCGCTGGCCCCAACGGTCAGGTTCGGTCGTCGGACTTCGCCGCAGCGCAGGGCCTCGATATCGCTCCACCCGTGATGGTGGGCGACAGCGTGTTCTCAGCCAGCCGACGAGACGGCACGGTCGTCGGGGTCAACGTTGGAACCGGTGACACCATCACCGTGACCGACTCGGGCCGCTATCCGCTCGAACCCGAACTGGACAGCGCCGCAGCCCCCGGCGGTGGCCTCGGGGCCAATGACTACCGGGCGGTCACACTCGAGCGTCACGGTTCGCGCATCTCGGTGAACGTCCCGGCCGCGGCGAAGGCCTTGCTGCTCGATAGCGACGGCACCGTGGTGGAGGTCCTCGAGAAGGGTCGGGCAGAGCCCATCGATCCCAACGCCGTGACTGATCCCAACGTGCGTGGCAACGCTGAGCCGCCCCCGCCCGAGGAACAGGAGCAGGAGACCGTCGGCAACCAGCCGGCCAATGAAGAACGTGAAGGCGACTCGTCGCTCTCGTGTGAGATCACCGAGGGACTCGAGCCTCGTCCGCCTCTGCTGCTTCCTCAGTCGGGAGCCCGTGCCTCCACGGCCGTGAGTCCCCGTTGGCGCTACGAACTGGTCTCGGCCACGGACTGTCTCCCGAGCTTCCGGGTCGAGATCAGGGAACTCCCCAATGGGGACCCCGAGGAACGTGATCTGGCCCGGCCCAACGCGCTCAACGCCACCGTGACCGGTCTCAAGCCCTCCACTGACTACGAGGTGGTGGTGATTGCCTTCATCGGTGACGCCACGGCCCGCTCGAACCCGGCTCGCTACAGCACCGGTGAGGCGGCCCCGGACGAACCGACCAACGTGCGATTCACCGACGGTGGGAATCGCTGGCAACTCGAGTGGGATGCCTGTGTGATTGAGACCCAGTGCGATGAACCCGCCGTTGGATTCGAGGTGGAGTGGAGTGACGGCAGCCAAGCGGGCTCGGGCTCCGAGACGGTTTCGGCTGCGGGTGCTCGCC
>JALRFT010000238.1 GCA_023261915.1 Acidimicrobiales bacterium
TCGGTCGTGACCGTCGGTGCGCTGGCCTCCGCCTCGGTGTTGGCCGACAGCTCCGCTGTGGGCTCCGGAGCTGAAGCCTTGCGAGCCTTGCCTCCCTTGTCGGGGGCGAGGACCATGACCATGTTGCGGCCGTCGAGACGAGGCCAGGCTTCGACCTTGCCGATGTGAGTCACCTGTTCGGCGACCTCATCGAGGATCTTCTTGCCGAGTTCGGGATGTTGCATTTCCCGACCACGGAACATGATCGTGATCTTCACCTTGTGCCCTTCACCGAGGAACTGCTCAACCTTGCGGGTCTTGGTGTCGAAGTCTCCCCCGCTGATCTTGGGGCGATACTTCATCTCCTTGACCACGACGTTGGTCGCCTTGCGGCGCGACTCCTTGGCTTTCTGGGCTGACTCGTACTTGAACTTGCCGTAGTCCATGATGCGCACGACGGGCGGGGTGGCCTTGTCGGCGACCTCAACGAGGTCCAATTCCAACTCCCTCGCCAGGGCTAGGGCATCAGGCAGTGTCTTGATACCCAGCTGACTTCCATCAGGCCCGATCAGGCGGACTTCCCGGGCACGAATGCGATCGTTGACCCGGGGCTCGTTCGTCGTCGGCGGTGCTATGGCCGGTCACTCCTCATCGATGCGCAGCTCCTCCTTCGCGCGGGACCTATGGTTCATCCGCCCGTCGCACGCGCCACGGGCGGACGTCGAGAAGCCGACATCCGCCCGCTGCTGCGAACTTCGATCGACCTGACGCACTCGGTCCGGCACAGCCGCCCGGTGGCCAGGTGGGGGCGTCGCCGCCCTCACTTCCTCAGTTGTGAAGGGCCTAGAGTACCAGCACTCCCCCGACGGCCAAAACTTCGGTCGAGGGGGCATCCCGACAGACCCGACGAAAGTGACCCCGATGAGCCTGTGGACCCCTGATGGCGAAGTCCCCGTTGAACGCAGTCAGCCCGGCACCGGGGATCCCTCAGGTGTCGACGACGAGACCGTCGCCAGCGCGGCCGAGGCCCTCGGCATCGACCCCTCCACCTTGTCCCCCGAGGATCGGGAGCGGCTCGTGGCGATGGTGGGCCAGATGGCTGAGGCCCAGCGGCGCCTCGCGGCGGCCGATGCCGCCGATGTGGTCGCCAACCACGCCATGGGTCTCTACGAGTTCGCGGCCATCAAGCTGGGAACCGATCCACCGCAACTTGGCGAGGCCCGCACGGCCATCGATGCCCTCGGCGGCCTCATGGATGCCGCTGGTGGTCGACTCGGGGAACATGGGCGGTCACTCAATGAGGCTCTGGACCAGATACGACTGGTCTGGGTCCGTTTGCAGGAGACCGAAGGCGATCCTGCCGCCGACAGCTAGTCGCCAGCACCCGTGAGCGCCGTGGCCTCAACCGTGCCACACCGCCCGGTGACGAGGCCGGCCGTGACGAGAGCGCCCACGTTGATGGACCGGGTTCCGTCGGCGATCGCTGTGCAGTGGAAACCCACCGCGCAGTCCTGCCCATCGATGGTCAGCACCACCGTGCCGAGACCGGCTTGCTCGTCAAACGAGCGGACGGTGCCTCGGTAGACGCAGTCGAGGTCGACCGCGTGACGGGCTCTGACGGGGACTGGGGTGGTCACGGGACAATCTTGGCAATCGGCAGCTCGATGATGTCGCTGGCGCCGGCGTCGCTAAGCGCCGGAATCAGCACGTTGATGGTGGATTTGGGCACCACCGACTCAACAGCGAACCCGCTCTCCCCATGCAGTTGGTTGACCGTGGGCGCCTTCAGGGCTGGAAGCAGTCCCACGACCGCATCGAGCCGGTCGGCCGGGACGTTGAGCTTGACCAGTACCTTCGTGCGGGCCTCGAGGACGCCCTGGAGCAGGGTGAGGACCTGACTCATGGCGTGGCGCTTCTCAGCGTCGGCGTGACTGGCCGGATTCGCAATGAGTTCTGTCCACGAGACGAGGAGGGTGTCGACGATGCGAAGGCCAGCAGCCCGCAACGCCCGACCGGTCTCGGTGATGTCGACGATGGCGTCGACGATGTCAGGTACCTTGGCCTCAGTGGCCCCATAGGAGAGCCGAACGTCAGCGTCGATGCCACGGTCGGCGAAGAATCGCCGGGTGAGTTCGGGGTACTCCGAGGAGATCCGAACCCCCTGGGGGAGATCCGACACGGACTGGACATCACTCTCGTCCGGAACGGCGAGCACGATACGTACCGGGTCGCTACTCACCTTGGAGTAGTGCAACTCTCCCAGTGAGACGACGTCCGACGCCGTCTCTTCCACCCAGTCCCGGCCAGTGATCCCGAAGTCGAACAGACCCTCTGCCACATACTGGGGGATCTCTTGGGGTCGCAGGATGCGAACCTCAGCGATCCGGGGATCATCAATCTCAGCTCGGTAGGCCACTGACGAGGATCGACGGACCCGAAGATCCGCCGCCTCAAACAGGTCGAGCGTTGCCGCTTCGAGGGAACCCTTGGGGAGAACGAGCCTCAGCACGGAGATGAAACTACCTGTTCGATGGAAGTCGCCATCAATCGGTTTGGTCGTCGGACGTCATGGGTCCGGCCACCCGTTCCACGAAACGGACCATCTCCACAGCCGTGAGGGCCGCCTCGCCGCCCTTGTCCATGCGTTGCGGGTCGCTGCGTTCGAGGGCTTGTTCCAGCGTCTCAGTCGTGAGGACCCCGAAGACCACCGGCGTTCCCGTATCGAGCGAGGCCCGGAGCAATCCATCGGCAGCACCACCCGCCACGTAATCAAAATGGGGGGTGTCGCCCCGAATCACGCAGCCAATGGCGATCACGGCATCGACATCGTCCCGGTCAGCCATCCAGCGGGCCGCGAGTGGCAACTCATAGGCCCCGGGAACCCACTCCTCGATCACGTCAGCGGGGGCGACACCAAGATCAGTGAGGGTGGCCCGCACGCCTGCGAGCATCTGGGAGGTGATCAGATCGTTGAATCGGGCGCAGATGATGGCAATGCGAATCCCTGCCCCGTCGAGCCGAGGGGCGGGGGCACCCGCACTGTGATTCCCAGCCATGTCAGTCGAGTCCCTCGATCAGGTGACCCATGCGCTCCCTCTTGGTGCGGAGGTACGTGAGGTTTTCAGGGTTGGGGACGACCTGGAGGCCCACTCGGTCGACGATGCGCAGACCGAATCCCTCGAGACCGCCGTACTTCGACGGATTGTTGGTCATCAGCCGCATGGTGGTGATCCCCAGATCGTTGAGGATCTGCGCGCCGATCCCGTACTCGCGCTGGTCGTCCATGAAGCCGAGCTCCAGGTTCGCCTCGACCGTGTCGCGGCCCTGCTCCTGCAGCTCGTAGGCGCGCAGCTTGTTCAGCAGGCCGATCCCGCGGCCCTCCTGCGCCAGATAGAGCAGGATGCCCGCCCCATGCTTTCCGATCGCAGCGATGGCGCCACGAAGCTGGTCCCCGCAATCGCATTTTAGCGAGCCAAGAAGATCGCCCGTTAGGCACTCCGAATGCAGCCGCACCAGAACCGGACCCGGAGGCTCTGGATCACCAATGACGAGGGCTAGATGTTCCCGCCCGCCCGCCTCGGGCCTGAATGCAAGCACGCGCGTATTTTCTGCCCCGGCCAGCGGCAACTGCGCACGGGCGACGATGGCAAGGCGCGTGTGTGCCATATCGTTCGTATAGGCGATATCATCGCAATGCACGCTGACAAGCCCATGATCTGCAGCGAGCCGCACAGCTTTCCCGCGACCGAGCGAATGGACCACCAGCGAGGGGAGCAGTTCTGCCTGC
>JALRFT010000060.1 GCA_023261915.1 Acidimicrobiales bacterium
ACGACGCTCGCCGAGTTGGCCGAAGTGGGCGTCGGCAACGTGGCGGTGATCTGTCCGGCGTCGCTGGTGGAGCGCGTCAGCGACGCCTTCGATGCGGCGGGGATCGACCACGGCCAGGCCACCCGCCACGGCCTCGACAGTCAGGTCACCGTGGTGCCGGTCGGTCTCGTCAAGGGTCTCGAACTCGATGCCAGCGTGGTGGTCGAACCCGCCGCCATCGTTGCCGAGGAGGCCCAGGGCATGCGGAGCCTTTACGTGGCGCTCACCCGTGCCACCAAGCGTCTGGCCGTGGTGCACGCCGAACCGTTGCCCGAGGTGCTCGCCACCCCGGCCCCTCAACCGGTCTGATCAGACGTTCCAGTTCCCCTCAGGGCGTGGGCACGGGCTGGGGCCCGCGCAGAAGGCGTCCGGGACGTTCGCCGGTCGACTCGTCGTTGACCCGAACGGGAACCCCTGACTTCACGGTGGCCACGTACCCGCGGGCCCGCTGGATGAGTCGCTTTCCACCGGCCGGCAGGTCCCACACCATCTCGGGACTCTCGAGGGCGAGGGCGTCAAAGTCGATGACGTTCACGTCGCCCACGTACCCGGGGGCAAGTCGACCCCGGTCACCGAATCCGTAGAGCGCGGCGGTGCGACTGGTCTGATGGGCGACAACGTGTTCGACATCGAGTCGGTCTCCCCGACGCCGGTCACGTGCCCAGTGGGTCAACATGAACGTGGGGAGGCTGGCGTCACACAGCACACCGCAGTGCGCCCCGCCGTCACCGAGTCCGAGCACGGTGTCGGGGTTGCGCAACATCTCTTCGGTGTCAGAGAGGTCCCCACCGACGTAGCCGAACACCGGCAGGTACAGCAGCGCCGTGCCGTCCCGTTCGCACATGAGGTCATACGCGATGCCCCGGGCGTCGACGCCCTGGCGTTCGCCCATGGCGCCGATGCTTTTCTCGGGCGCGGGTTCGTAGTCGGGCGGGTCGCCGAGGGGGAACAACTTGTGCAGGTTGCCCACCAACAGCGCCTCGATGCCGTGCTCGGGTGGGCTCTCGGCGAGCATGGCGGCGCGGGTCTCGGGCTTGCGCAACGCTGCCAGTCGTTCGGCCCGGGGGAGGCCGGCGATGGCCCGCCACGTGTCGTAGCGGTGGAAGGGATGGAAGTTCGAGTCCCACCCGACGAGCAACGAGGTGGGTTTGCCGGCGATCTGGGGAACGATGGTGGCACCCTCGGTTCGGGCGTCGGCCGCCCGGGCCAGCCAGTCCCGCCACGCACCCGGGTTGAGATCGGTCTCGACCACCTGGAAGGTGACGGGCACGCCGTGGCGGCGGGACAGTTCGCTCATCCACGCGAACTCGCCGTCGACATCGATCATGTCGCTGACCACGGAGAACACACGGTGTCCGGCACCCGCCATCCCTGACGCCAGACCGATGAGTTCCTCCCCCGCAGCGGTGGTGCCGGCGGCGAGCTCGCCGTGACGGTCGCGGTGCAACAGGGTGCGGGTGCTCGACACCCCGACGGCCCCGGCGGCGATGCCACCACGCACGAGTTCTGCCATTTCGGCCACTTCAGCCGAGGTGGCCGGGTCGTTGGCCCGACCGGGACCCATCACATAGGCGCGCAGCGCGCCGTGGGGCATGAGGGCGGCGACGTCGAGGAGGCGACCGGTGCGGTCCACCTCGTCGAGGTACTCACCGAAACTCTCCCAGTTCCATGACATGCCTTCGTCGAGTGCGCTGCCGGGAATGTCCTCGACGCCTTCCATCAGACTGATGAGGAACTCGCGCTGGTCGGCGCGCACGGGGGCGAACCCGACACCACAGTTTCCAGTGACGACGGTGGTCACGCCGTGCCAGCCCGACGGCGAGACCTCGGGATCCCACGTCACCTGGCCGTCGTAGTGGGTGTGCACATCCACCCATCCGGGGGTGACGAGCGCCCCGTCAGCGTCGATCTCGTGGCGGCCGGCGTCGTCGACCTTGCCCACCTTGGTGATGACACCGTCGTCGATGGCGACGTCGGCGGTGCGGGTCGGCGCCCCCGTACCGTCAGCGACCGAACCGGCTCGGATCACGAGGTCGTGCATGACATCCCCCTGTGGTGCCGGTCAGACCGGCCGTCGGGACACCGAAGGTTCGGTGTCGTCCCTGCGTTGACGCTATCGCAGGTCGTAGTCGGCTGGCTCGGGGGAGCGGGTGGCCCGCCAGTAGTCGAGGAGGGAGAACGGCCAGTTCTGGGTGACGCGCCCCTTGGCGTTCTTGTACCAGGTGTTCACCGACGCCACCCCCCACGCCATGCGGGCATTAGCGGTGTCGATGCGGGCCCCGAACGCCTCATGCACTTCGGGTCGGACCTCCATGGCGCCCTTGCCGGTTGCGGCCAACAGGCGGACCGACTCGACGATGTAAGTCGTTTCGCACTCGCTGAAAAAGATGATGGAGCCGTTGATGACGATGTTGGTGTTCGGTCCGTACATCAAGAACAGGTTGGGGAACCCCGGGATGGTCAGGCCGAGGTAGGCGCGGGCGTCCCCGTCCCAGGTGGCGTGCAGGTCGGCGCCGTCGGTGCCCGTGACGGCCATGGGCATGAGGAACTCCGATGCGGTGAACCCGGTCCCCCAGATGATGACGTCGACGGGATGTTCGACACCGTCGGCGGTCACCACTCCGGTAGGGGTGATGCGTTCGATGCCGTCGGTGATGAGATCGACGTTGTCGCGGGTGAGGGTCTGGGCCCAGATGCCGTTGTCGCGCACTACCCGCTTGGAGATGGGTGGGTAGCTCGGCATCACCTGGGCGAGCAGGTCGTCGTGGCCCGCGAACTGGGCTTTGAGGTACTCGCTCAGAACCATGCGCACCATCTCGTTGAGTTGGCTGACCGCCCCCGGTCCCCCCGTCCACGCCGGGTCGGCCTCGGCGGCGACCAGAAGACCTTCGTGGGTTCGCCAGAACAGCCACAGGCGGAACCACTGGGCGTAACTGGGGAGGTGTTCGAACAGCCAGCGCTGATCGTCGGTGACGACGTCGTGGTAGTCGGGGGATGGCACCAACCACGCCGGGGTGCGCTGGTAGACGTCGAGGTGGGCGACCTCGGGGGCGAGTTCGGGGATGAACTGCATGGCGCTCGCCCCGGTACCGACCACGGCCACCCGCTTGGCCGAGAGGTCGACGGTGTGATCCCAGCGGGCGGAGTGGAACGCCGGTCCGGCGAAGGTGTCCATGCCGGCAATGTCGGGCATGCGGGGCCGGTTGAGTTGTCCCACCGCGCTCACCACGGCGTTGGCGCTCAGCGTGTCCGTGGTGCCGTCACCCTTGCGCAGGTCGAGTTGCCACTGGGCAGAACCTTCGTCCCAGCGCATGGCCGTGACCTCATGGCCGAATCGGATGACACTGCGCAGGTCGTGGCGGTTGGCGAAGTCACTGAAGTACTCCTGCAGCACGTCCTGTGACGAGTAGTGCTGGGGCCACAGGGCCGGATCGAACGAGTAGCTGTAGAGGTGGTTGGGGACGTCGACCCGGCATCCGGGATAGGTGTTGTCGAACCACGTGCCGCCCACGTCGGGGTTCTTTTCGAGAACGACGACATCGACTCCGGCCTGGCGGAGACGGTGGGCGGCGAGCAGGCCTGACATTCCGGCTCCGACGACGGCCACCTGGAACGTCGTGCCCGGTGCGACCTCGTCGAGGGTCCATGTCGGTGCCCGCAGGTCGGCACCGCCGGGGGCGAGTTCTTCGACGAGCAGTCCGTAGTACTCGTCCACGTTCCGTTCGCCCACGACGAAGGCCATGATCGTGCGCAGTGCGTCTTCGTCGGGCGGGGGCAGGACCGGGTTGCCCCGGTCCCGGTGGGCGATGAGGGTGTCGAGGGCGAGTTGACGGGCCTCGGCGACCTGAGCGGCGCTGAGGCCGGCCTGAGGATCCATGATGTTGTCGGGATCAGGCTGAAGGTCGGCCCGCAGCACCGACAGGTCTCCGGTGAGTTGGGCGACGGCAGGGAGCAGCGCCCCCACGGTGGCGCTGGAGAGGGCGGTGGCGATCTCGGCGTCGTCGGCGGTGATGTCGGCGGCGTCGGGCGGCTTGCGCATGGTCCGATCATGGCACGCTCGTCCTGCCGTGGCATTGGGGGTGTACGGCCGGCCCCGGTACGATGTAAAGGATGCCAAACACCGCCAACACCACTGCTGAGGCTGGTCTCGGCACGGCTTCGGTGTCGGTCAGTGACGTGGGCAAGACGTTTGCCGGGGTGCGCGTGCTCGACGGTGTCGACGTCCATGTTGAGGCGGGTCAACTGCTGGCGTTGCTCGGGCCGAGCGGTTGCGGCAAGACGACGCTGTTGCGGATCCTCGCCGGTCTCGAGGTTCCCGACGAGGGTTCGATCCACGTGGGCGATTCGCTCCTCACCGGACCCGGAACCTTCGTGGCGCCCGAGCGTCGACGCATCTCATTGGTGTTCCAGGACTGGGCGTTGTTTCCTCATCTCAGCGTGGCTGAAAACGTCGCCTACGGCCTTGGTCGTGGCAATGGTCGTCGGGAGCGGGTGGCCGCTGCGCTCGACCTCGTGGGGCTCGGCTCGCTGGGCGACCGCATGCCTGGCACCCTCTCGGGCGGTCAGCAACAGCGGGTGGCGTTGGCGAGGGCCATTGCCCCCGAACCCACCGTCCTCCTGCTCGACGAGCCGTTCTCGAACCTCGATACCTCGCTGCGCACCCAGGTCCGTAGCGAAGTCCACGAGTTGCTCGTGACCCTCGGCATCACCACGGTCATCGTCACCCACGACCAGGACGAGGCGTTCGTGCTGGGTGATCAGGTGGCCGTCATGTGCGAGGGACGGGTGGTGCAACAGGACACTCCCGCAGCGCTCTACGCCAATCCGGTGTCACCGTGGGTGGCGACCTTCGTGGGTGACGCCAACCTCGTGGCAGGTGAGGTGCACGGCTCCGGGTCTGACGCGACCGCCGACACGGCCCTAGGACCCATCCCGCTGCGGGGTCTGCCGGCCGCGACAAAGGGTGCTTCGGCTCAAGTCCTCATCCGGCCTGAGGAGTGTCGGGTCACCCCCGGGGGGTCGGCCCGGGTGGAGCTGATTGAGTACTACGGCC
>JALRFT010000032.1 GCA_023261915.1 Acidimicrobiales bacterium
GGCTGGACGCTGATCACCAACCAGCTGAATCACGAACGAGTCACGTTGTGCTCAACGGGTGTGGTGGAGCGGGCCTTCACCGACATCCGGCAGTGGGCGGCGGATACCCACCTGCCCGATGGCCGGCGCATCATCGACCAGGACTGGGTGCAACTGAACCTGGCCCGGGTCTTCAGTGACCTCGAGGTCCTGCGGCTGATGAACTGGCAGGTCTCCTGGGAGGCCACCCAAGGGGTCCTCGACGTCGGTCACTGCTCGGCCATCAAGGTCTTCGGCACCGAGTACTACCTCGAGGCCTTCCGGCTCCTCATGGAGATCCTTGGCCCGGTGGCCTACCTCGAAGAGGGCACCCCCGGTGCCGTGCTGGCCTCCCGTCTCGAGATGCTCTACCGGGGCATGCTCATCCTCACCTTCGGTGGGGGCACCAACGAGTTGCAACGCGACCTGATCACCATGTTCTCCCTCGGATTCCCACGGGCGGCCCGCTGATGGATTTCTCATTCACCCCTGAACAGATCGAACTGCGGGAGCTCGCCGCCCGCATCCTCGGTGATGCCACAAGCCCCGAACGAGCCAAGGCAGTCACCGCCAGTGAATCCGGCGTCGACCTCGACCTGTGGGCTGCAATGGCCACCGCCGGGCTCGTTGGCATCTCGCTCCCCGAGTCCGCCGGGGGCGGCGGTTTCGGATGGCTTGAGACCTGTGTGGTGCTCGAAGAGGTGGGACGCACGGCGGCGGCCGTACCTGCCCTCGCCGTCATGGCGCTCGCCGGGCCAGCGCTCACCAGTCAGCCCGACCTGCAGCGTGCTGTGGCCGAGGGCACAACTGTGGTCACCGCTGCCGTCCACGAGCCGGTTGGCGATCCCTTTTCTCCCGCCACTACCGCCACTGGTGGTCGCCTCACCGGTACCAAGGTGTGCGTGCCCTCAGGCACCCTCGCCAGTGCCTTCGTCGTGACGACCAACGACGGGCTCTACCTGGTGGACGCCGCCGCCGACGGTGTGAAGATCGAACGTGCCGACACGACGACCAAGGTCCCCGAGGCCCGGGTCACCTTCGCCGACGCCCCCGGCGTGCAGCTTGGGGGGCCCGACGCTGTCGAGGCCCTGCTCTGGCGGGGGATCTCGGCGGCATGTGTCATGACGTCGGGGGCGTGTGCCGCCGCGCTGGCGCTGACGGCCACCTACACCGTGGAGCGCCACCAGTTCGGCAAGCCCATCGCATCGCTGCAGGCCGTGAGCCAACGCACCGGCGACGCCTACATTGACACCGAAGCCATTCGTCTCACGGCATGGCAGGCGGCATGGCGCATGTCCGAAGGACTGCCGTGTTCGGAGCAGTTGCTCGCCGCCAAGTTCCAGTCGGCTGAGGCTGGCTGGCGGGTCGTGCACGCCGCTCACCACCTCCACGGTGGGTTTGGCGTGGACCGCGACTATCCGCTCCACCGGTTCTTCCTCTTGCACAAACAACTTGAACTCCAACTCGGTTCGGGAACGCCGTCACTGGTCCATCTCGGCCGACTGCTGGCCCAGGTCTGACCTGCCCTGCTGACCCCCGCCCATTCGCGATCGACCAGACGCCTACGGTGTGATCATGAATGACGACCTGCTCCCCGCAGATCCCGACCTCGTGCCCCTGCACACTCGGGACTACCTGGTGCGGGCGTTCAAGATCGACGATGGGACAATCCTGTTGCGCGGTGCCGTCCGTGACACCAAGCCGCCGGGTCTCTACATCGAAGATGACCCCGAACCGCTTCCTATCCACCACATGGTCGTGGATCTGACCATTGCCTGGCCCAGTCTCGAGATCACAGATGCCCGGGCGGTCTTTGAGGTTCACCCCCAGTCGATGTGCCCCGACGTCGCCCCCGCCTACGAACAACTCGTCGGTGTCTCCATTGCCCGCGGGTTCAACAATCGGGTCCGTGAACTGTTCGGGGGCCCGAGAGGATGCACACACATCACCGCGCTCCTCGCCGCCATGGCGCCAGTAGCAGTGCAGTGCAACTGGTCAATGCGAGTCGCCAAGTCCCGTGAGCTCGGGGACCCGCCCCGCGGCGAGATCACCCAGGAGATGCGGGAGATGATGATCGCCCCGAACCTCAACACCTGTCACGTGTGGGATGAGGAGTCGGAATTCGTCATCAAGGTCCGCCGCGGTGACGAGGTGGAGATGCCCGTTCAGGTATCCCGCCGTCTGAAAGAACTCGGCCGGGATCCCTCGGAGTGGTTCAGGCGTCGAGGTTGAGTAGTTCGACTGCGGTCCGCTTGGCCCACACGTAGTCGGCCTTGCCAACAGGGGTGCGGACCACGGTTCCCACCACGAACACGTCCTTGGGAACCTTGTAGTCAGCCACATGGCGACGGCACTCATCCCTGATGCTCTCGGCGTCTGCCGCATGCCCATCGCGCAACTGCACCAGCGCCGTGACCTGTTCACCCCAGCGCTCCGAGGGGGTCCCGACCACGACGGCATCGAAGACGGCGGAGTGGTGCATGAGTGCCGCCTCCACCTCCTCGGGGTAGACCTTCTCGCCACCAGTGTTGATCGACACCGACCCCCGGCCCAACAGGGAGATTGATCCGTCGTCCTCAAATCGGGCGTAGTCCCCGGGAATGACCCAGCGCACCCCGTCAACCTCCTTGAAGGTGGCTGCCGTCTTCACCGGATCGTTCCAGTACCCGAGAGGGATGTTGCCCCGACGAGCCAGCATGCCGACCTCCCCCACCGCACATACCCGACCCTCAGGGTCGAGCACGCTCGTCTCAGGGTTGGCATCAAAACGCGGGGACGAATGACCCTCACCGGTGTCGTAGCGAGCCGTTGCCGCCCCCGTCTCCGACGCACCGTAACTGTCGAGAATGATGACGTTCTCGGGGAGTACAGCCCGGAGTTGTTCGCGCACCTTGGCTGTCAGGGGCGCCCCACCGTTGCCAATGCTGATCATCGACGACAGGTCCCGCTGGCGGGTTGGACTGACCAACGCCTCAGCCAGAGGACGCGCCATGGCGTCCCCGATGGTGCCAACCGAATGCACTCGCGCTGACTCGACGAGGTCCCAGACTGCCTCGGGGTCGAACCGTCGGCCGCAGTAGAGCACGAGGGTCCCGCCCGCCACATGCGCATTCCCCATCACCCACTGCCCACCACCGTGCATCATCGGTCCGAGCGCCATGAGCCGCAGGGCGCCAGGGTTCGCAGCGGCCTCCTCGGCGAACTGTTCCGGGCTATCGGCTGGCATTTTGAGCCGGGAGGCGTTCATGGCACCAAAAATCAGATCCTCATGCCGCCACATCACGCCCTTGGGCATCCCCGTCGTTCCACCGGTGTAGATCAGGTAGAGATCGTCGGGGGAACGTGGCTCAAAGGAGCGCTCGGCCGACGCAGCGGCGAGCGCCTGCTCGTAGGGTTCGCCGAGCACGATGCGATGGGCGAGGTCGGGGAGGTCATCGGCGATCTCGTCGAGTACCGCGACGTATTCGGGAGCCACGACGGTGGCCACGCATCCGGCGTCGGCGTAGAGGTACCGCAACTCCTCGGCCACGTACCGGAAGTTCACGTTCACCGGGATCGCCCCGAGCTTCATGGCGCCATAGAACGCCTCCACCCACTCGGGACAGTTCATGGCGTGGATCCCGACCCGGTCACCCCGGCCCACGCCCAGTGCGGCGAGGTGATTGGCGAGTCGCGTGGTGCGTTCGTCGAGTTCGGCGTAGGTGATGGAACGGGTGTCAGTCACGAGTGCCTCACGGTCGGGCACGGTGTCCGCCATCAGTTCGATGACGTCGGCGAGTTGGAAGGTTCGTGAGCTCATGGTGACTCCTCCGTGGCGTCGCCCCACCCGTCGAAGAGATCAGCGAATCCGTAACGTTCGTGGGGTCCGATGACCATGGTCTCAAACAGGCCGTAGCCGACCTGGTCGCGGTTCCCGTCGTGATAGGTGAATCGGGCACCACTGTCCACGATGCCCATCAACCGGGCTGCCCCTTCCGGCGTCGTGGTATCGATGTGCTCGCCTTGGGTGACCTGGGGGCCCTGCCACATTCCGTGGCGCCAGTCGGCGTCGAAGCCGTACCCAGTCCCGATTCCGACATAGAGAGGGATGAGCGCCTCCGCCATAATCTCAAGGCCCGCAGTGCGTGCGAGCGGGTCACCGGAGGTGGTCAGCGTTCCCCCGGTCGCCTGTCGCGTGCCGGGGACAAAAGTCAGGTCGTGATCGGGCCGACCGAGATGGTGGGTGGTGCCGTCGGCGTCAATGCGCACCGCTTCTTCAAGGATCCGGGTGCCATCCACAGTCTCTTGCATGATGAGGATGATGGAGTGGTCGGCAAAGCGGATCGGTGCGTAGACCCAGAACCAGGACGGAGGATCTTGGGCCCGGATGCCCGGCGGTTCCGGCTCCCCAACTGGTCGCACACCCCACGATCGGTCCCGGGTGCCCCACCACGTGGCGTCAGTCAGGGTGAAGGTGCCTTCCGGCGTGGTGAGCGATCCGTCCCAGCCACCGGTCTGGGCCATGCGGTAGCTGTCAAAGATGGCCCGGCCGTGCTCACGCATCTGGTGTGGCGGTTCGGGGTGGGCCGGAATGGATCCGGTCCACGTGGCATCAAGGTCGATGCCCCACTCGTTGGGGGCGCATCGCACCCGCAGGCGTCGCAACGGTTCGATCACCTCAATGGACAACGGACCCACCGATGGGGCGAGCCGGTCGGCACCGTCAAGTTCCCGCGACGAGCGCACGACCCGATGCTGGCCGTCGATGAGGACGACGAGGAACGAGTCCATCACGCCGAGATTGGGGTACACCCCGAGGCCCATGATGAACATGGCCGAACCGTCGTGGGCGAACCCGTTGAAGTAGTAGCGGTCGTAGAAGTTCCGGTCGCTGGTACCGACGTGGCGCATCGGTTGCGCCACTTGGTGCAACGGGTAGTCGTCGAGTGCGCTGAGTGGCGATCTGTCGTGTCCCATAGTTCCCCCCAAGTATCAAGTCGTGTCACCGGCCCCCGCCGGCGGTTACCTCGTCGCCAGCGCTGCTAACGCACCGTCGCCGAAGGCGCTCACCTGGTCACAGAGTTCGTCAGCGCTACGCGCCCGGAACCGGACCTGGATCTGATTGACCCCGACGGGCAGAGACGCACCAAGGCGCTCACCGAGTTCCTGAGGTGAGCCAGAGAGTGTGTCGTCGGGAAGGTCCCATGACGGCTCACCGACGTAGAGGAAGGGGGTGATGGTGCCCACGGCGAACGGTTCGGCGGAGCGACCGTGGCGCTCCAACTCGGCCGACAGCAGCTCCACTGCCTGAGAAGTTGCCGGCCCCTGCGGCAACCAGCCGTCGCCAAGACGAGCGGCACGGCGGATCGCCGGTGCTGACGAACCCGCCAGCCAGATCGGAGGCCGGGGTGACTGCACCGGTCGCGGCAGGGCTCCGAACCCGTCGACCACCTCGTTGGCCAACGCGTCAGCGAGCTCGGTGACCCCCCGGTCCATGGCAGCCCCTCGTCCCGCGAAGTCCACGTCGAGCAGGTCGAACTCGGCTTCAACGTGTCCGGCCCCCACCCCGCAGATGACCCGGCCACCGGAGAGGTCGTCGAGAGTGGCGAACTGCTTGGCGGCGAGGCGCGGGTGGCGGTAAGGCAACACGTAGACGTGGGTAAGGAGCCGGACCTGGCGGGTCTGGGCGGCGAGCCACCCCAACGTGGCGATGGGATCCACCCAGTGGTACCCCATGGAACCGGCCACGGCCTCGGGGAGCGCCACGTGGTCACACACCCCGACGTAGGTGAAACCGGCCTCGTCAGCGGCGACGGCCACCCGGGCCATCTCGGTGGGACCGGCGGAGTGTTCCCACTCGGCGACGAAGTAACTGCTGCGCGCCTGCACGGGCAACTGCAACCCGACGACCCGCTCCTGTCCCCCGATGGTGAACACGGTCGTCAGATCGGTCGTGGCGTGTTGAGTTCGAGGACGTTGTCCCGCAGAATTCGCCGCTTGGTCACGTCGTCGAAGGTCTTGAGTTCGTCCACATAGACGAGCGGCTCGGGCATCCCCTCGATGTGAGGCCAGTCGCTACCGAAGATGACCCGCTCGGCGCCCATGATGTCGACGACCTCAGCGACGTTGTCCTCCCAGAACGGGTTGATCCACCAGTGCTGGCGGAGCACCTCGACAGGGTGGGTCCCAAAGAAGCCCGGCATCTTGTGATGCGTGGAACTGAGCTTCTTGACCATGTCGGGGAGGAATCCGGACCCGTTCTCCACGGACGCCATCCGCAGATTGGGGAATCGTTCAAACATCTTGGCGAAAACCGAGGTGATGATGAAGTCACCCGCGGCCCGCTCAATGGCGAAAGCCTTGATCGACGGTCCCCAACCGCCGGAGAACGCTGAGGAGAAACCGTCGTCGGCGTAACCGTGGGAGGTGTAGCCACTGTCTCCGGCATGGATCACTGCGGGGATGCCCGCCTCGTTCAACCGGGCCCAGAAGGGGTCGAACGACGGGTCGAACGGCGACCGCTGACCGGTGGCGGTGATGGGAGCGGCGGCACGCATCACGATGACGTGCGCTCCGTGGTCGAGCGCCCAGTCCAACTCGGCACACGCCCACTCAGGGTCGGCGAGGCTGAGGTATGGGCCAGCGAAGATCTTGCCGTCGGTACCGAACCCCCAGTCCTCAAGCAGCCACCGGTTGAAGGCCGTGAAGGTCAGGGCCACACCTTCGGGGTCGTGCTTGAGAGCTTCCTCGTACAACATGCCGAGGGTGGGGAATAGCCACACGCCGTCAAGTCCGTGCTCGTCAAGAGTGGCGATGCGAGCGGCGCGGTCCCGATAGGCGGGGTTGATACGTTCGCGGGCAGCGAGGAACTCCCACGGCTCACGGCCTTCGGGGTTGCCCCGGAAGTAGTCGTGGAGCG
>JALRFT010000144.1 GCA_023261915.1 Acidimicrobiales bacterium
ATCTGGCCGACCTCGATCGTCACCACTGGTTTGATATTCGCTTGTCCGATGAGTCCGCAGCCAGCGCGCTCGAATCGCTCAAAGAGTCTCTCGAGCAAAAACGCCACCAGTTCGATCTTGCCTATCAGGAAAAACACCGCAAGCTGACCCAGGGCGATGAGCTGCCCCCGGGAGCGCTGAAGATGGTGAAGGTCTACCTCGCCGTGAAGCGCCGTCTGCAACCTGGTGACAAGATGGCAGGCCGGCACGGTAACAAGGGCGTGATCTCGTCGGCGGAGCCGAGTACCGTCTCCCGTTTCGCAGGTACTTACGCCGGAGGATGGAGTCCGTGACATCTGAATCATTTCTTGCCGGGGCTGACGTCCGGGCCATCACACCGGATCTGGCCACCGACCGGGTATTCCTCGCCGGTTTCGATCCCGACCGGCCGGCTACCGGCATCCACGACGAGATCATGGTCCGCACCGTGGCGTTCGCCCGCGGTAGTGACGAGCCGGTGGTCTTCAGCGTGTGTGACCTCGTGGGCCTGACCCGGGTTCCCGGAGCCAAGGGACGCCGGGTCGTGGCCTGCACCCATACCCACCACGCCCCTGACGGTCTTGGCTTCTGGGGCCAGCCGTTCGAGGGTGTCAGTGGGATCGACTCCGCCTACATCGATCGGGTTCGCCAGACCGTGGCGGCTTCCCAGGAGGCGGCGATCGCCGTACTCGAGCCGGCCGTTCTCCTCGCAGGATCGGTGGCGGTGCCTGAACTGGTGCGCAACCTTCGAGACGTTGACATCGTTGATGATGAGCTTTCGGTGCTCCGAGCTGAGCGAACCGACGGTTCGGTCATCGCCACGTTCTGTGATTACCCCTGTCATCCCGAGGTCGTGGCTAAGGACAACACCGAGGTAACCGCCGACTATGCCGGTTATCTGTGTTGCGCAGTGGAAGCGAAAGTGGGCGGCGTGGCGGTGTTCGCGGCTGGGGCGCTCGGAGGCATGATGTCTCCCAACACGGAGATCAACACCCATGCCGAGTCAGCCCGTTTTGGGGAAGAGCTGGCTACCGCGGTCGAACGAGCTGTGGCGGGGGCCGAGCCGGATACCGCTCCGGTTGTCGGTTTCGTGCGGAGCGAGGTGAGCCTGACGCTCGAGAACCCGCTGTACACCCTGGGGATGGAAATGGGGTTGCTACCAGCGGTGGAACTGCACGAGGGCTCGGTGGTCACGGAGGTCTCCGTTGCGCGCATCGGTCCCGCCATGCTCGCTTCGGTGCCCGGTGAACTTCTCCCCAAGTTGGGTCTGCATCTCAAGGAGGTCATGCGGGCAGCCGGGGCCGAGGTCCCCGTTGTGGTCGGCCTCGCCGATGACGAACTGGGCTACCTCCTGCCCGCCGAGGACTTCACCTTTCCCGAGGACTATCTGAATCCGGGATCGCAGTATGAGGAGTCGTTCTCGGTCGGCCCGACGGGCGGTCCGCGGGTGGTCGCCGCCGTGGAGGCGCTTATCCCCGTTGTGGCGGACAGTTCGGGAGTGCAGCCATGAGAGAGGCCGTGGTGGCCGAGATCGCACCGGGCCGCGACCGCGTCGTCCTCGTCGTC
>JALRFT010000194.1 GCA_023261915.1 Acidimicrobiales bacterium
TGAGTTTCTAGACTGGCTCGACCTCTACGTCCGCGATATGCGGGAGTGTCCTGATGCAGCATTTGGCGGCATTCAACTCATATTCGCGGGCGATTTTCTTCAGGTTCCATCTCATCCCCTTCCTTCGCCCACGGGTTGCCCTGGTTCTCCATGGCCCGGTAGGCGTTGCCCAATTCGGTGGGGAAGTCGGACTCCATGAGCGACAGGTAGCGGCGCATGTCGAGGATCTTGTCCATGATCTCGATGTTCACGGGACAGATCTCGTCACAGGCCTTACACGTCGTGCACGCCCACACCTCTTCGGTGGAGATGCGTTCGAAAAGCGAATTGGCGCTGATGGTGATGTCGCCGTCGATGCTGAGTGGCGGGGAGACTTTCGGGTCACCGGTGGCGGCCATCACCTCGCCGCTCTTGAGCACGATCTCGCGGGGGTCGAGGGGCTTGCCCGTGGCGTGGGCGGGACAGACCGAGGTGCACCGCCCGCACATCGTGCAGGCGTCGAGGTCCAACAGTTGCTTCCATGTGAAGTCCTCGATGGTGGACGCACCGAAACTCTCGAGTTCGGTCTCCATCAGGTTCGGCATGGGCTTCATGGCGCCCTTGGGTCGTTCGCGGTCCCGCAGCCACATGTTGAGCGGGGAGGTGAACATGTGGCGGAGCATGGTGATGGGCAGGATGGCGAGGAAGGCGACGAACGCAGCCACGTGGATGACCCACCAGACCTGTTGCCAGGTGGCGGCACTGGCGTTGTTCTCGAACAACATGGCGAGCGGGTACCCCACCACCGACCATCTCTCGAACTCGGGCATGCCGGTGTCGGCGATGCGGAACGCTTCGGCGAAAAATCCTGTCACCCCAAGGGCCAAAAGCACCACGATGCCGGCGAGGTGCTCGGGCTTGGTCTTGATCCGGATCCGGTAGGGGCGCTGGACGTAGCGACGTACGAGCGCCCACACGCAGCCAACGATCAACGCGACGCCGGCGATATCGGCGACGAAGGAGTAGCCCTGGTACACCCCGCCTTCGAGGAACTTGAGTCCGTCGGGGAGTTGGTGGTTGATCTCGAGGATCGTCGTGACTGCCAACAAGATCAGGAAACTGAAGTAGATCAGCGAATGCATGATGCCGGCGGCGGGATCACGCAGCAGGGTTTTCATGTAGACGCCGGCCCGGAAGTCCCGGGCCCGACGCTTCACATTGGATGCGTTCGTGGACCGGTTGTCGGGCCGACCCCGTTCCCAGTTGCGGACCCGTTGGCTGAACAGCACGGAGCCGTAGACGAGGACGAGGGGAACGACGACGTAGAAGGCGACCTTCAGGGGTGCGGGGATCCCGCCGAACACCTCTCGGGTCACGAGGTTCTCGTCGAACTCGTGCGGGAACACGAGGCCGGCCAGACCTGACAGGACCGTCACCAACCCGATGGCGATCCCGACGCCAATCACGAGTTGGGAGGGACGTAGGCGACGTCGGGTGGGTGTGGACTCGGTGTCGACTTCTTCAGTTGAGGCGCTCATAGCAAGTGAGAAACTACCCCCCCGAAGGGTCGTGGGGGGTACCCAACGCCCTGCGGGTCCCCTGAGACGGCCGAGGGATCAGTCCGTGAGGCGGGAGTCAAGTTCGCGGATGCGCCGGGCGAGGCTGCCGAGCAACTTGCGCGACAGCCCGGGGGCGTCGTCCAGCAGGGCCGTGAACGCCGTCGACGGAATCACGAGCAGGGTCATGGGCTCGAGCGCAACCACCGAGGCGCTGCGGGGCTGGTGGTCGAGCAGTGCGAGCTCTCCGACGCACTCCCCCGGGCCGACCACGGCCACACGGGTGCCGTCTCGGCGGACCTCGGCCGTGCCCGAGATGATGACGAAGGCTTCCCGGGCCAGCTGACCTTGCTCCATGAGGGTGGCGTTGGCCTCCACCTCGACTTCGTCGGTGACCCGGGCGACCTTTTGGAGTTCCCGTGGGGAACAGGCGCTCAGCAGGGGCAGGTTGGCGAGGTGGGTGAGGTGGTCCTTGGACATGTCCAGAGCCTATGGCCACCTTTGGCGAGTTGCTCGGGTCGCGCCCCGACCCGTTCACCATCGGGAAACTCTCCGGAAACACCATCTCCCTACGGTGGTCTCATGGAGCAAAAGTTCCTTGGAGGTAACCGGCCCGGTCAGTCAGTGGTGAGCGTTGACGTCGTGGACGGTCAGTGGATCGATGTCACCAATGTTGAGGTCATCGATTGGCCCGCAGGCGAACAGCGTCGGATCCGTCTCGCCGGCATGAATCGGCCCCGGCTTCTCCTCGTGGCGGCTTCGGGGCCACCTCCTTCTTGCGTCGATCCCCTTGAGGACTGGGTGCGTCTACCGGCGGGTGAGGGCGACATTGAGGCCCGACTGGCAGCGCTGGCTCGGCGTGCCGACCAGCTGGAGCCGATGGGTCCGGTCATTGATACCGATGACGTGGTGCGGTGCGGAGACGCCTGGGTGGCACTTCCCCCCGTCGAGGCACGGATCATCTCGGCGCTGATCGCCCGTCTCGGCACGGTGGTCTCACGGGCGGACCTTGCAGCGGCTGGTTGGCCCGATGGTGCGCCCGGCCGCAACGCCCTCGACGTTCACGTCCTTCGCCTACGCCGCCGAATTGCATCTCTCGGCCTGGCGATCCGGACGATCCGTTCCCGCGGTTATCTGCTCGAACGGGTGGAGGCCGGCGCCGTCGGGGCCTAGGCCGCCGGGATCTTCTGGCGACGGGCGGGTGTCGCCCCGTGGTGACCTTGCCTCGATGGAAGCCCTCTCAGGGGGATCGCAGCCTCAGCTCACTGGTTGGCAGAACCTTGGGCGGCCACGGCGGCGGCGGCGGCGGCAATGGCCTCGGGATCCCCAAGACACCGTTCCAGTGGGTGACGTCGTTGAAGGGGTCGGAGATCGTTGCCAAGTTCGTAGACCAAGGGAACACCGGTCGGCAGGTTCAGTTCAGTGATGTCACGATCAGAGATGCCGTCGAGTTCCTTGACCACGGCCCGCAGACTGTTGCCGTGGGCGGCGACGAGCAGGGTCCTGTTCGCCCGCAGTTCGGGCACAGCCCGGTCCTCGAACCATGGCCACGTGCGACGCACCACGTCGGCGAGACACTCTGAAGCGGGGATCACTGCCGGGTCGAGGTCGGCGTAGCGAGGGTCGGCCGCCGGGTTGAAGGGGTTGTCGTCAGCGATCGGTGGCGGCGCAATGTCATAGGCGCGCCGCCACACCTTGACCTGCTCGTCACCGTGCCGGGCGGCAGTCTCGGCCTTGTCGAGGCCGGTCAGGTCGCCGTAGTGCCGCTCATTGAGCCGCCACGTGCGTTCCACGGGAATCCAGGCCCGGCCCATGGAGGCGAGTGCCAGGTTTGCCGAGCGGACGGCCCGGGTCTGGAGTGAGGTGTGGACGACGTCGGGCAGGATTCCCGCCTCGGCCAGCAGCATTCCGGCGGCTCGGGCTTCCTGTTCGCCGAGCGGGGTCAGGTCCGCATCCCACCAGCCGGTGAAGCGGTTCTCAAGGTTCCACTGACTCTGGCCGTGTCGCAGTAACACGAGGGTGGTCATAGTCGGACCCTACCCCGTGGGCGCCAACGGTCAGGGGTGGATTGGTTGAAAAGCCTGTTATTCCGGCCTTTACAGCCGATTCTCGGCCTGTCCTCGGTCGACGGAAATTTCTCCCGGCTGAAGTTGCTAGTTACCCACTCAACTTTTATACTTATGGACTATCAAGAGCCGCTCGCCAGCGTCTGCTGGCCCAAATCCTGAACAACAGCCATTGAGAGGTAGGAAGCAATGCCAAAGGCCGTAGGAATCGACCTCGGAACCACGAACTCGGTCGTCGCCGTGCTTGAAGGTGGCGACCCGGTGGTCATCCCCAACGCAGAAGGTGCCCGAACCACCCCGTCCGTCGTGGCGTTCGCCAAGAACGGTGAAGTACTCGTCGGCGAGGTGGCCAAGCGTCAAGCCATCACCAACCCGGACCGCACGTTCCGTTCCGTGAAGCGATTCATGGGCCGCAGCGACTGGTCGGAAGACATCGACGGCAAGAAGTACACGCCGCAAGAGATCGCTGCGCGGGTCCTCATGAAGCTCAAGCGCGACGCCGAGGCGTACCTCGGTGAGCCGGTGACCCAGGCGGTCATCACCGTTCCCGCCTACTTCGATGACGCCCAGCGCACCGCCACCAAGGAAGCCGGCCAGATCGCCGGTCTCGAGGTGCTGCGCATCATCAACGAGCCGACGGCGGCGGCGCTCGCCTACGGCCTCGACAAGAAGCAGTCCGGCACCATCG
>JALRFT010000195.1 GCA_023261915.1 Acidimicrobiales bacterium
CCAAGAACATCATTGCCGTCAACAAGGACGCTGAGGCCCCCATCTTCGGTGTGGCCGACCTCGGCATCGTGGGTGACGTACACAAGGTGCTGCCAGCGCTCATTGAGGCGCTCAAGTCACGCAGCTGACCTACAGCACCGCCAGACACTTCCGGATGCCCCGTCACCTTCGGTGTGGCGGGGCATTCGCCGTTATGACGCCGCAGTCACCGAGGCGTTGATGGCCCACGCCAGCCCATCATCGGGATCGGCGACAGCCAATCGCAGGTGCCAGCCGAGCGGCGCTTGAGGATCGTCGAATACCCACCAAGCAAGTGACCCCGCAATCGACGATGCCTCCGACGGTTCGAGTGGCCAGTCCTCGTCACAGCCCCCGAGCGCAGCGAGCGCCCACCAGGCATCGAAGCGTCCCCGGGCGAGACCTCGTCGCCGACCGGTGTGCCCGCCACTCGCCGCCGCCCACGCCATGAGTGCGAGCGCCTCGTTGGGGTGCAGCGGCGCAGCGAGGCGAGCCGCGGGGGCCACGGCAGTGATGGCCGCACCCACCGGACCTTCGACAGCGGCCACCTTGGTGCGCACGGCGCCGTCCGGCCCGTCTGCCCACCCCTCGACGAGGTCCCGCAGCGCGGTGGTTGCCGGATCGTCGGCGATCACGCCGGTGTCAGCGAAGCTGAACGGATGCCAGTCTGTGGATCCGGGCAGACCGGGACCCGCAAATTCGGCTCGGTCCTCGTGGTAGGTGGCGACGGGGTAACGGGGTTCCCACGGCTCGAGGCGCAGGGGGAGGCCCTCGTCGAGGACGAGGCGGTCGACTTCGTCGGTCAGGCGGTCGACGGTGAGGTCCTCACCGCGGGCCACGCACTCGTGGGCGAATGTTGATGCTGCCGGTCCAGGGGTGAGCTTCGGGGCAAGCTCAGCGAAGGAGTGCGTGGTGGCCGCCACCTCCGGCAGTGGTCCGAGCGCCCATGCGCCAGTGCCCTCCACGAGTACCGCTGCCGCCCAGTGGGGAGGGGCAAGCAACGCCAGGCGGTACTCGGCCAGCGACGAGATTGGCCAGAGTTGGTGGCCGCGCTCAAGGGCAGCCCGACACCGGTGACGAAGATCTTCGAGGTCATCCCACGCCATCGCCCGACACAAACGGTCGACGTGGCGGACCAGATTGTCGAGGTCTCCCTCGGCCACCAGTTCAGCGTTGGCGCCTGACACCCTTACACCGGCGGCCAGGGCCAGCGCTGGCCCGACGGATCATGGGGGAACACCCCCGCGTGGAGCACTGCCCGGGCTCGGGCTCCCACGGCGTCACGCTCGAAGGGGTCGAGCAGGGCGGCGAGATCCTCAGGGATTTCGCCGGCGGCCAGCGGCTCGAGGGGGGAGAGCAGCGCCTCGGGAATTTCCTCACCGGCGAAGTCCCACAACACCGTGCGTAACTTGAACTGGGCGTGGAAGGTGAGGCCGTTGTCGATCGCCCAGATGTGGCGGTGTTCGTCCACGACGAGGTGCCCACCCTTGCGGTCACAACTGTTGGCAACGAGATCGAACACGGTGACTCGTCGTAACTGGTCACCGAGCTCGGGGTCCTCGCGCATGACGAAGTAGTGCTCATCAGGGTCATGTTCCACAAAAAGTTGGAGGGACCCACCGCCGAACGGTGTGTCGGTCCGCAGCACGGTCGGGGGGACGAGGTCCCAACCGAGGATGTCGGCGAGCACCCGGGTCGCCACCTCTCGTTGGTAGAGGCCGGCGGGGAAGTCATGGAGGGGTCGTTCACCCTCGGCGGGTTTGTAGACCGCCACCACCGACTCATCTCCCGAGCCCACCCGGGTGAGGAAGGCGTTGTTTGAGCTGTAGGGGAGTCGCCCTATCAACTCGACCTCCCCTTCGGCGAGCAGCGCCGTCACCGCTTCCGATCGGTGCGATCGGTCACCAGGCCCCATTGCTCAGTTCAACCTCGGGCAGGGGTGCCCTTGGGGGTCCATGGGGTTGCCGCACAGGTCACACAGCGGTCGTCCAGAAGAGGCGACATCGAGACCGAGGGTGATGAACTCCGCCACCATTGAGCGCGGCACCCTGAAGCGGGCTGTAGCTCCCTGAGGTTCCGAACCGAAGAGGCCAAGGTCCTCGTCATCGTCGTCGCCGACCACCATCTCCTCAGCCACGATGAGGATGCGGTCATCGGCGTGCTCATAGGCCACCCCGAGCGCCCCGACGATCCACGCCTCCTCGGTGGGCTCACGCAGGTCCCCACCGTGACCTGGGCCGGCACCGACGACGGGCAGGTCCGCCATCATGGCTTCGAGGTGATCGCACAGGGCGACCACCTGCTGCTTTTCGAGACGGAGGGTCACGACCTGTTCGTCGTCGGCGACCTGCAGATAGAACACTCGCTGACCGGGAGGGCCCACGGCACCTGTCGTGAACAGGGTGGGATCGTTGATCTCAAACGACTCGCTCATGACGGCACCAGTGAACCGAGATCGTCGCCGGTCGAGTTCACCGCCAACACCACGGGTGCTCCCGAGCCATAGAGGATGGCGGTCACCGAGCAGGGCGACACCACGATTCGTTGAAAAAGGTCGAGTGGCGTTCCGAGGGCCTGAGCGGCGACGGCTTTGATGGGATCGGCGTGGGACACGGCGACGATGGTCTGACCAGGGTGGCTGGCGACGAGTCGGTCGACTCCTGAAGTGATGCGTACCTGCATCTCGCTGAACGACTCGCCGTGGGGGAAACGGAATCGACTTGGTGCCTGCTGCACCGTGCTCCACTCCTTCCGCTTGCGCAGATCCGAGAGTTTCGCTCCGGTCCAGTCACCGAAGTCGCACTCGAGCAGGCTGCGATCGGTGCGCACCCGATTCCCCGTCGCCTTGGCGATTGGTGCGGCAGTCTCACGGGTTCGCTCAAGCGGTGATGCATAGACAGCACTCACCTTGTTGAGTGCTCCGATGCGGCCGGCCACAGTCTCGGCCTGCTGTATGCCGCGCTCGGCAAGGTGCAGCCCTTTCGCCCGGCCGGGCAGCACGGCGCCGGTGGTCGGTGTGGTGCCGTGTCGGACGAAAAGCACCAGCGTGGGGGCATCGTGTCGAGCGGTGGCGGACCGAGGTTTGGGCACGGAGAGGACGCTAGCAACGTGGTTCCACGCTGCCACCACCGGCGAGCGCGGTGTCATCGGGATGTGAGGGGCCCGTCTTCGGTGTCGGCCATCTCTCCCTGATGCCTTGCGCAGGTTGTCCGTGGGAGTCCCCGTTGCCGTCCGGACGCGCCGGAGGCGGCGGCCCCACCATGTGGTGGATGCCGCCGCCTCCGGTTAGGACACGGGCAGAGTGCCCGGTGAGAACCCCTTAGGGGATCTGGTACTCCTGAGCGGCTTGTGAGGCCTGGTTGGTCTCAACAGCCACGAGGAAGCCGGTTGCCGTCGAGGTCGGATCGACGGCGAACACCGACGAGGCCCTCGGCGGGTTGCGGTCCGCCGCAGCACCGTAGGTGTAGTCACCAACAAGGCCACCGAAGGTCAGCTCACTGACCTGTCCGGCGGCCGCCACGATGCCAGCCTGGCTGAGGTCGCCGAGGGCGACGGCCTTTTCCAGGATCTGGGCGGCGGCCCACGCCTGGGCGTAGCCGAAGGCGAAGTACACGTTGGCCGTCTGGTCCGGGGCGTAGGCCTTGATGTCCTCGAGCATCTGGGCCATACCCGGAACGCTCGTGTCACCCCACTGCGGGCCCTCCGACATCAGCAGGAAGTTCTCGGCCAGGTACGGGCCGAGTTCGCCAGCACCCAGAAGGCTGGTCCACGCCGGTGAGTTGGCGATCCACGTCGGAGCGAAGCCCTGGGTGGACGCACCAGTCATGAGCGGGATGGTCTCGGTGGGGAGGGAGGTCAGCCACACGATTTCGCAGCCGGCGCTGGTGAGTGCGCCGATCTGGGCGGTGTAGTCCTGGTCGCCCTGACGGAATGTCTGCTTGGCGGCGATGGTGATGCCTGCCTGCTCGGCGGCGTACTCGAGACCGCCGAGGCCAGCCTTGCCGTACAGGTCATCCTTGGTCATGGCGCACACTGTGGCGTTGGCCGCGTCAAGCTTGCGGATGGCGTAGTCAAGACCGTTGATGGCCTGGATCTGGTACGGGGCACCAATCGGCATGAGCAGCGGGTTGCGAACCCACTGGGCGTCGAGGGTGGCCGGACCCGAGAGGATCTCGTCGGTCTCCTGCTCCACGAGGACGGCCTCCTGGATGGCCGTGCCGAGGATCTGGACGTACATGGCGACACTGTCCTTGGTCGCGGCGTACTCCTGTACCGCCTTCTCAGCGCGGTACTCGGTGTCCTTGGGGACGAGCTGGACCTTGTACTTGCCGGCGATGCCGCCTGCGGCGTTCACCCGGTCGAAGTAGAGCTGGTTCCCGGCGGTCAGCGGATCGCCGATGGTGGCGGCCAGACCGGTCTGGGGGGTGAGCACGCCGAGGCTGATGGTGGTGCCATCAAAACCTGGCACGCCAGCCGGCGGGTTCCCAGCGTTGGCGTTGCCGCCGCCACTGGACTCGCCACCCGAGCTTTCTTCGCTGCGGCCGCAGGCTGCGACCACGAGCGAAAGTGCAAGTGCGATGCCAACGATGGCTCGCCCTC
>JALRFT010000221.1 GCA_023261915.1 Acidimicrobiales bacterium
ATCCGTCTCGTCAACCCTGGGATTCGCTTCTACCAAGCCTCCTCCTCGGAGATGTTCGGCAAGGTGCGCGAGGTCCCCCAGAGCGAGCTCACCCCCTTCTACCCCCGCAGCCCCTATGGCGTTGCCAAGGTTTACGGTCACTGGATCACGGTCAACTACCGCGAGTCCTACGACCTCCACGCCTCGAGCGGCATCCTGTTCAACCATGAGTCCCCTCGCCGTGGCCTTGAGTTTGTAACCCGCAAGATCTCCCATGGTGCGGCCGCCATCGCTGCGGGCCAGGCCACCGAGTTGCGTCTTGGGAACCTCGACGCCCAGCGCGACTGGGGATTCGCCGGGGACTACGTCGAAGCCATGTGGCTCATGCTGCAACAGGACTCACCCGACGACTTCGTGGTGGCCACCGGTGAGACCCACTCGGTGCGCGAGTTCTGCGAACTCGCTTTCGCCCGCGTCGGCCTCGACTGGGAGCGTCACGTGGTCATCGACGACCGCTTCTTCCGACCGGCCGAGGTTGATCTCTTGGTGGGGGACGCATCCAAGGCCCGCGGGGCGCTTGGGTGGAAGCCGCAGACCAGCTTCGAACAACTGGTGCACATGATGGTCGACGCCGACGTCGCCGCCATCGAACGGGCCGCTGCCCACCCCCCGCCCGGCACGGCGTGAACGTCTGCGTCCTCGCTGGGGGCGTCGGTGCCGCTCGTTTTCTCGCCGGGTTGATTCGCGTCACCGACCCGTCGTCGATCACGGCGATCGTCAATGTCGCCGACGACATGGTGCTGCACGGCCTCCACATCTCCCCCGATCTCGACACGGTGACCTACACGCTCGCCGGGGCGATCAACCCCGAGACCGGCTGGGGACTCGCCGGTGAATCGTGGGTGGCGATGCAAGAGTTGGAACGACTCGGGGGTGCGGCGTGGTTCCGCCTCGGTGACAAGGACCTCGCCACCCACCTCTACCGGACCCAGCGACTCGCCGAAGGGGCGACGCTCGCCGAGATCACCGACGAACTTGCCCGCCGCTTCGGCCTCGACTGTCAGCTGCTCCCGGTCACCAACGACGCCGTGCGCACCCGGGTCACTCTCGGACCTGAGGCCTCGGGAGATCTCGCCGGACGGGAGGTGGCCTTCCAGGACTGGTTCGTGGGGATGTCCCACGACGAACCCGTGGCCGCATTGCGATTCGAGGGGGCTGAGCTGGCGTCCCCGACCCCCGGGGTGACCGAGGCCCTCGCCGAGGCCGACGTCGTGGTGATCGCACCGTCCAATCCGCTGGTCTCCATCGAGCCCGTGTTGGCCGTACCCGGAGTTCGCGCCGCCGTGCGAGAACGGCGGGAGAACGTGGTGGCCATCTCGCCCATCGTGGGTGGCCGTGCCCTCAAAGGCCCGGCCGATCGACTGATGGCTGACCTCGGGATCGAACCGAGCGTCGGTGGAGTGGCCCGCCTGTACGCACCGCTCGCCGCCACCCTCGTCATTGATCCTGCTGACACTGACCACGTGGCATCCGTTGAGGCAGCAGGAATGCGCTGTGTGGTCACCCCCACCGTCATGGCCGGCCCTCCCGAGGCGGCCGCCCTCGCCCGAGAGGTGCTCAACTGTGGGTGAACGAGCAGTTGGGAGGGGCACACCATGAGTCGGCGTCTCGAGGTCTTCGGCGTTGACGGCATCGGGGAGATCCATGCCGGTGACGACCTTGCCGCACTGATCGTGGACGCTGTCGAACACGGCCCCGACGAACTCGTCGATGGCGACGTGGTGGTGGTGACCCAAAAAGTGGTCTCCAAGGCCGAGAACCGCCTCGTCGCCATCGATCCCGATGATCCCCACGCCCACCGACCACTGGTGGCTCAGGAATCCGTACGGATCCTGCGCCGCCGTGGCGACCTGGTTATCAGCGAGACGACCCACGGGTTCATCTGCGCCAACGCCGGCATCGATCTGTCCAACGTCGCCCGGGGCTGGGCAGCTCTACTCCCTGAGGACTCCGACCGTTCGGCGCGCCGCATCCGCGACGCCCTCGTCCACCGATTCGGGATCAGGGTCGGCGTGGTCGTGTCGGACACGTTCGGACGACCGTGGCGGCGGGGAGTCACCGATGTGGCCATCGGCTCGGCCGGTCTGCGTCCCGTCGTGGATCTGCGAGGTACCACCGACGCACTGGGGCGCGAGTTGATGGTGACCGAAGTTGCGGTCGCCGACGAGATCGCATCCGCCGCCGAACTCGTCATGGGCAAGGCCGACGGTGTCCCGGTCGCCGTCGTGCGCGGTGTCCCCGGTGACTGGCTCGGAGAAGGCAGTGTCGTGGGTGACCTCGTGCGAGGTTCCGAAGACGACCTGTTCCGCTAGGGACTTAGCGAGCCTCGGCGGCGAACCAGTCGATCACCCGGCGAGTTCCCTCGGGGAGAGCAACGACAGGCGCCCATCCCAGTTCCCGTTGGGCGAGCCCAACGGCGAGGGCGGAACGGGCGAGTTCCCCCACCCGGGCTGGGGCGAATACCGGGGCGGCATCGACACCGGCCGCTTGCGCCATTGTTTCGTACAGCTCGTTGACTGACGTCTCCCGACCCGTTCCGATGTTGATCACGAGTCCGGATGCGAGGTCTCCCCCAGCACGCACGAAGGCGTCGACGACGTCGGATACCTCGACGAAATCGCGGGTCTGATCACCATCGCCGAACACCGTGCAGGCCTCACCGGCGAGCAACCGACCGGCAAAGATGGCCACCACCCCCGCCTCGCCATGGGGGTCCTGACGAGGCCCGTAGACGTTGGCGAGGGCGAGCGACGTACCGGCCAAGCCGTGCAGCACCCCGTAGGCGAACAGGTAGTCCGCACCAACTTTCTTGGCCACGCCGTAGGGAGACACGGGGTGCTGGGGATAGGTCTCGTCGACAGGCAACGCCGCTACGTCCGGTTCGCCATAGATGGTGCCGCCCGACGAGGTGAACACCACCTTGCGGGCACCACCCTGACGAGCACCCTCGAGCACGCGCAGGGTTCCGATGACGTTGACCTCGGCGTCGAAGACCGGGCGGGCCACTGAGACCCTCACGTCAGCCTGGGCGGCAAGGTGAAAGACCACCTCGGGAGATTCGTTGGCAATGAGGCCAGTGACCGAGTCGTCACGGATGTCGGCCTCGTGGACGACGAGTCGGGTTCCGGCCGCTGCTGCCGCCGCCGCAAGGTTTGCGGGCTTGCCCGATGAGAAGTTGTCGACGACGACGACTTCGTGATCTTCAGCAATGAGTCGATCCACCAGATGGGACCCAATGAACCCGGCTCCACCGGTGACGAGGGCTCGCATGGGCGCAGCCTACGGGTTCAGTCGCCGTCGGGAAGACGGGCGGCGTCGACTGCGGCGCCGGCCGGCACCTCAATGCCGTTGCCGAGCACGCTCAGTCCCCCAACGCTTGCGCCCTGACCCACGACAGAACCGGGGCCGAGGATGGAACCCTCCACCCGGGCGTTGGGCATGACCACCGCCCCGGGAAGCACCACACTGTCGCGAACCACGGCACCGGCAGCGATCGACGCCCGGCTCATGATCACGCTGTGGTCGACCTCGGCCGACGGATCGACGTCAGCGTCGGGAGCGATGCCGTCCTCGGCGTTCCCCCGCCGACCCTCGATGAGATCCAGTTGGGCCTGGAGGTAGGTGGCAGGTGTGCCGGCGTCCACCCAGTAGGCGGGTGAGCGCTGGGCATACAGCACACCGGCGTCGACCATGTCGGGAAAGACCTCGCGTTCAATTGAGGCCGGCCGACCATCGGGGATGCGGTTGAGGAGGCCCGGTTCACACACGTAGGTGCCGCCATTGATCCAGTCGGTGGGAGCCTCACCCACTGGTGGCTTTTCAACGAAGGCCTCCACCCGGCCGTCCGCAGCAATGGGGACCACCCCGTAGCGGGAAGGATCGTCGACCTGAGTGAGGGAGATGGTCGTCTCCGCTCCACAGGTGCGGTGGAAGGCAACGAGGGCATCGAGATCGAGGTCGGTCAGCACGTCACCGTTGACGACCACGAACGTCGAGTCCATGCCGGCCTGGGCGGCAGCGAAGCCGATGGCCCCGGCGGTGTCGAGCGGATCGGGTTCCACGGCGTAGCGCATCCGCACCCCGGCACACTCGTCATCGGGGTAGCGGTCGAGAAAGGCGTCGGGGCGGTAGCCGAGTGAGAGGACTACCTCGTCGACACCGTGACGTCCGAGCCACGACACGACGCGCTCGATCATCGGGACGTGCACCACCGGCAACATCTGCTTGGGGGTGACGTTGGTCAGCGGACGCAACCGCGTCCCAAACCCTCCGACGAGGACGATGGCGCGCACGGTTAGGGGGCGGCGGTGGTGGACGAGGTGTCCGCGACGCTGCTGTCGGTAGGGGTCTCGGGTGCAGCGGTGGAGGACGTCGACGGCGCCGGCTCGGGGGTCGTCGGCGGTTGGGGCACGGAGGTCCCCGACGGCACAACGGCGAAGGTGAAGGACTCGCCGTCCTCACTGAACTCAATGCCGGTGAACCCGAAGGTCTGGGTGAGGCCACGGTCCGCCGCAGCCCCCGGGGCCCACGAGGTGACCGACAACTCACCGGGCTGGCCGTTGCAGTCCTGACCAGAGGAGAGCACCGTGCCATCGGGCAGGGTGATCGAGGTGTCCGAGATCGTCAGATTGGCCGACGGCGCCCACGTGCCGAGCGTGGCCCGGGCCTCGGGATTGGCGGGGTCAACCGGTGTGACCTGGGTCTGACCGCCGACACCAGGCACGAAGGCGTCACAGACATACGCCCCCCAGGTGATGTTCCACTGCTCGTCCGCCCCGGGGCCGGTGTCGACCTGACGGCCGGCCCGGGACCAAAGCACCAAGAGAAGTCCGGCGACGATGAGCAGTGCGATCCCGGCGCCGTAGCCGAGACGGAACCGCTCGCGGCCGGTACCGCTCCCACCACTGGTGCGGGCCACACGGGCCACCTTTTTCGCCGATGATGCCTTGCCCATAAGAGAACGGGAGCCTACCCGCGCCCATCCTCCGGGCAGAAATGCCGCTCCGAAGCCACACGAACCGTCACGAACGGGCGATTCCCACCGGCCGACGCTGCCGCTCAGCGATGAGGCGCTCGAACAACTCCTCGTAGGCCACAGCCACCGCCTCCGGGGTCATCCAGCCTTCGACGAAGCGGCGACCAGACTCTCCCAGGCCCAGTCGGCGGCGAGGATCATCGAGCAGTTCGGTGATGGCGGCGGTGAAGGCGTCGGCATCGTCGGGGGGCACGGCTACCCCCGCACCTGCCTCGATCACTGTTCGCTCGACCTCGGTGCCGGGGTCAACGCTGGCCACGATGGGTCGACCGGCGGCGAGGATGGAGTACAGCTTCGACGGAACGCTCGAGGCCGCCAATCCTCGCCGCAGAGGCACGACGTGGAGGTCACCACAGGCGAGAACCTCAGAGAGTCGAGCCTTGGGCTGCATGCCCACGAACACCACATTGGCGAGGTCGGCGGCGGACGACACCAACGACTCGCGCGCCGAACCCCCACCGTTGATCACGAACACCACCTCGGATCGATCCTGGAGGCGTCGTGCTGCTTCGATGACGAGGTCGAGCGACTGGGAGAAACCAACGTTGCCGGCGTACATGACGACGGTGCGCTGCCCGAGACCGAATTCGTCTCGATATGCCCGACCCCCTGGAGGCGCCTCGGCGACCACGGCCGAAGTGTCCACGAAATTGGGAATGACATGAACCTTGGCCAGCGCCTCGTCCCGCGCCCTGGCCGGAACCGCAGCGGCCAGCTTGGCCCGAACGTTCTCGGCGAGTTCATCGCTCAGAACGGTGACAGCATCGGCGTGTCGGTAGGTGCGGACCTCGAGCCGACGCGCCACCGAGATGACCTGCGGGTTGGTCAAGAGTCCGAGTTCGACGGCAACGTCAGGAAACACGTCCTGGATATTGAACACGAAGGGGGCCCGACGGGAACGGGCCACCGCCCAGCCCGCCAGCCCCAGGGTCAGTGGCGGAGACATGGCCAAGACCACGTCAGGCCGTTCGGAACTCAACGCCCCCTCGATCGCCGACAAGAGCGTGAAGCCGCCGAAGGCCAGCGCCCGCGCCGGGATGTTGGTCTTGTCGGTAGGGAACGGATGCACCCGGGTGATGCGGCCCCAGGGCGTGTCTTCGTGTCGGACCAGTTGACCGTCCCAGCCCGGCTCAGTGGCATGGTGGCGATACCACGGCAGCGAGGTGACGACGTGAAGCCGATGTCCCCGGGCCGCCAGCCGGGTCGTGATGGCGGTCATGACCTCTCCCGTCGGGGCCATGTCCGGGGCGAAATGCGGGCAGAGCACAACGATGTTCATGGGCGTCCCGCCACTGATGGTGGACCGACCGCACCGGCTGCCGCCGCCCGACGCCACACCCCCACGAGCGCCCGGGCCGAAGACGCCCACGAGAACCCCGCAGCACGATCCCGACCGGCAGCGACGAGTCGTCGTCGCTCGACAGTGTCATCACAGAGCAAGGCCATGGCTGACGCCCACTGTTCCACATCGTCGGGGGGAACGAGGATGCCGGCACCACCCACCACACTCGGCAGTGCCGTCGTGTTGGCAGCAATCACCGGACACCCCAGCCGCATGGCCTCGAGCACCGGAAGACCGAATCCTTCGTAGCGCGAAGGAAAAACCACGGCCGTCGCTCCGAGATAGAGCGCCTCAAGATCGGCCGACGGAACCCGACCGGGCCGAAGGACCAATTCGGATACGCCGAGTGATCGCACGGCCCCCTCAAGATCGTCCTCAGCGCCGGCAGCACCCCCGGTGAGCACCAGGCGAGCGTTCGGATGGGTATGCCGTAGGCGGTCGATGGCTTTGACCAACACCGTGTGGTTCTTGTGCGGATAGGTGATGGCGGGATAGAGGAAGTAGTCACAATCGGTGAGGCCGAGACGCACAAGTGTGTCCTCACCCCCGGGGCGTTTGCTGGTGCCGTCACCCGTCCCACCGGGACGCTGCGCCCCTGGAGGAACGAGGCCAAACCGACGGACCGACGTCCCGAATCGCTCGTGCACCATGGTGGCGACGTGCGTCCCGAGAGTCACGATCACGTCGGCATGTCGAACCGACCACGGGATAGCGACACGTTCGAAGTTCCGTTTCACGGCCGAGAAGTTCTCGGGGAGATCGAGGGGCTGGAGATCATGGAGCGTCAGGATCCGCACGCATCGTCGGCTCCCCGGTACCGAACCCCGCCC